>JABDQZ010000167.1 GCA_013041975.1 Gammaproteobacteria bacterium | reverse complement strand
CAGCAGAATTGAAATTGATATAAGCCGTATTTCCCAGAAGCACCTCAAATGCCGGCAAGCTGTCAGAGCTGACAGATGCTCCAATCAGGTGCTCATCATCCAGGCCGATGAGGGCACTGAAAGCGGTATTGGCCATTTTGATGATTTGTTGTCCGTCAATGGCAACAACGGGGTAGGGACACAGGTTGATGATGTTGTTACAGAGAAACTCTTCCGTCACTTTTATTTAACTCAATTGATTAAAGATAGGTTCCAATATGAGCGGCAGAAAAGGAAATTTCTTGAACGTTATTTAAAGCAGATTTTAGTCATATTCGTCAGCTCGACGGAAATCGCCTTTAACTTTATCTGCTGGATAGCGCTTTTCGTTGATTGCCATTTTTTCATAAGCTGCAGAGACAAGGTCTATGTCCAGCTGCTCTGACAGGCGTAGCAGGTAAATCAGAATATCCGCCATTTCGTAGGCGACTTCCTGTTTCTTTTTAGCTTCAATTTCCTGGCTCTGCTGTTGAGTGAGCCATTGAAAATGCTCGAGTAACTCGCCGGCTTCACCGCTGATGGCCATTGCCAGATTTTTCGGGCTATGGAACTGTTCCCAGTCTCTACGAACGGCAAAGTCCTTTAGTTTCAGGTTTAAATCTGTAAGTGAGTCTTTACTCATAATGGTTGGTAATCGAGCTGGTCTAGTTTCCCCGGGCTCTTGATATCGCTGCGCGAACCTGTGCAGGGGCGGTGCCGCCGATATGATTTCTGGCGGCTACCGAGCCTTCCAGCGTCAGTACGTCAAAAACATCTTCTTCAATAACGTTTGAAAATTGTTTAAGTTCATCCAGGGTCAAATCTGCCAGATCACAACGCTTTTCAACACAGAAGGCCACCGATTTACCAACAATCTCGTGAGCATCCCTGAAGGCAATTCCCTTGCGCACCAGGTAGTCGGCCAGGTCAGTCGCCGTGGCAAAGCCCTTGAGCGTTGCGGCTCTCATGTTGTCATGGTTACAGCTGATGGCTGGAACCATGTCGGCGAAAACCTTGAGAGAACCTTTCAGCGTATCTACTACATCGAAAAGTGGCTCCTTGTCTTCCTGGTTGTCCTTGTTGTAGGCCAGAGGCTGGCTTTTCATCAGTGTCAGCAGGCTCATCAAATGACCAAAGACACGAGCCGATTTGCCACGGATGAGTTCCGGTACATCCGGATTCTTTTTCTGCGGCATGATGGAAGAACCGGTACAGAAACTGTCGCTTAGAGTAATAAAGGCAAACTGCGCCGAGGACCAGATAATGAGTTCTTCTGACATACGTGAAAGATGCATCATCAGGATACTGGCAGCAGAGGCAAACTCAATCGCAAAGTCACGGTCACTGACGGCATCCAGAGAGTTTTCAGCAGGTTTGTCAAACCCCAGAAGCTCTGCTGTCTGATGACGGTCTATGGGGTAGGTGGTACCGGCCAGTGCGGCTGCTCCCAGTGGCATGACATTCATGCGTTGTCTGCAATCAGCAAGTCTTCCTGCATCCCGGTTGAGCATTTCGAACCAGGCCATCATATGATGGCCGAATGTAATAGGCTGGGCGGTTTGCAAATGGGTAAAGCCGGGCAGAATGGTATCGATTTCCTTTTCTGCAAGATTCAGTAAAGCGGTTTGGAAACGTTTTAGTTCTTTCAGAATAAGATCAATTTCATGGCGCATCCACAAACGTACATCCGTGGCAACCTGGTCATTGCGTGAGCGTCCGGTGTGCAGTTTTTTGCCCGCTTCACCAATATCGGCGGTCAGCGCAGCTTCGATGTTCATGTGGACATCTTCGAGTTCGACTGACCATTCGAATTCACCATCAGCAATTTTAGAACGGATGCGTTCCAGGCCATCGATAATCAGATCACCTTCTTCACCGCTCAGAATATTGCGGGTAGCCAGCATGGTGGCGTGGGCAATGGAACCATCAATATCAAAGTGAGCCAGTTTCTGGTCAAACTCAACAGAAGCGGTAAAGGCCTCCACGAAGGCATCGGTTGGTTCGTTAAAACGGCCAGCCCAAAGCTTTTTGTCAGACATGGTGAAAAAATCCTGAACGAGAAAATTACAACTATTATAAAGAAGGACAGCGTTCTGTCATACTGATGAAAGGTGTATCACAAAAATACTGACATGCAGGAACCTCAAAACAATTCCGGCTGCTTTTTACCCGACTTCTGCAACAACCGCATTGTGTTTGGCGTCGTTATCGCAGCCCAGTTACTGGCAATTATCCTCAGCGTGGCTGCTTACAGCTCAATGCAGGATTTCTGGACAGAGTTGGGCATGCTGTCATTGTTTATCCAGTGGATAGCGCTTTCCAGCACCCTGTCATTTTGCCTGTTGAAATCCGTTTTGAGAAAAATGGGGCCGGGGCTTTCAGGAAGCATTGCACTGGCCATAGTGTTGTTAATAACAGTCCTGGTTACATTCCTGGCTTGCCAACAGGGGTTGAACTCAGTTTCATGTGGCCGTTTTTTCGTACAAAGTCTGTCCATCAGTTTCATTATTGGTGTTTTATCGCTGCACTACTTTTATTTACAGCACAGGCTTACCCAGCAACAGCGAGCAGAATCGAATGCCCGTTTTGAAGCTTTACAGGCCCGCATAAGGCCGCATTTTCTATTCAACAGCATGAATACCATTGCCCATTTAACCCGCACCGATGCAGAAATGGCCGAGCGTGTCACAGAAGACCTGGCCGAGCTATTCAGGGCAGCACTGGCAGAGTCTGCCCAGGTTTCCACGCTTGAAAAGGAAATCGAACTGACGCAGGGCTATCTGAATATCGAACAATTGCGCCTGGGTAAGCGATTATCGATTAACTGGCACATCGATAACCGCCTTGAGCATGAAAAAAACCGTATTGCCATGCCCGGAATGACGTTACAGCCATTGCTGGAGAACGCTATTTATCATGGCATAGAGCCTTCCATGGAGGGTGGACAGATCAATATAACCGGCCGATTGCGTAATGATTCTGTACAACTGGAAATTGATAACCCGTTACCGTTGGCCGGTCACGACAGCCATCGTAAAGGCAACAATATGGCACAGAAAAATATCAGCCAGCGCCTTGAAGCCATGTTTGAGGATGAGGCGAGTATCCGTTTTGAAGAAACCCAAAGCCGTTATGTTGTTACTCTTGAACTTCCAGCAGGATCCGCTCAATGATCAGGGTACTGGTAGTCGATGATGAAATGCCAGCCCGCGAAAGGCTGGTACGTCTGCTCGATGAACTCGACAGCGAGAATTTCAAGGCTATCGGAGCAGCAGAAAATGGACAGCAGGCAGTGGATTTCTGTCAACAGCAAGGCGTGGATATTGTGCTAATGGATATTCGTATGCCTGAAATGGACGGCCTGCAGGCAGCAAAAACCATTGCCGAGCAAGCCAGCCCGGAAAAACCGGCGCCTGCGGTGATTTTTACCACAGCCTACGGCGAATACGCGCTGGATGCCTTTGATGCACAAGGCACGGGTTATTTACTCAAGCCGGTTCGTAAACAGGATTTGCTTGAAAGCCTGCAAAAGGCTCAGCAGGTGAATCGTGCCCAGGTTCAGGCCGTCTCAGGCCAGAGTGGAATGGCAGAGGAAAAGCGCTATATTTCCGGTAGTTATCGTGGTGCGAAAATTCGTGAGCCAGTGGAAAACATTCTCTATTTTCAGGCGGAACAAAAATATGTCATAGCCAATGGCGAAGATAAACAGGTTCTCATGGATGATACGCTCAAGTCACTCGAAGAGCGTTATGGCGACCTGTTTACGAGAATTCACCGAAACGCACTGGTGGCCAAAGACAGGATTCTAGGCATAAGCCGAAAAGCGGGAAAGTCTTATCTGCTATTGCAGGATATTGATGAGCAACTGGAAATCAGTCGCAGGCATCTCGCCGAAATCAAGCGTTTAATCAATGGCTAACAGAAATGTAACAATAGTGTCATAAAGAATCGCTAGGATTCCTCCCAAGTAATCATTCAGTCACAAAGCAGAAGTAACATGCGTGGCGGTTAATAACTAGCGGAGACTTAATCCATGAAACTCAAAATTGCACTGCTTTCTGCAGTACTGGCATCCACCTGGGCGACCTCATCTCTGGCCGCAGCTCGTGACTACATTTCCATTGTTGGTTCATCTACTGTTTATCCTTTCGCGACTGTCGTTGCTGAAACTTTCGGTAAATCTACCAGCTTCAAAACGCCAAAAATTGAATCAACCGGCTCTGGCGGTGGTTTGAAACTGTTCTGTACCGGTGTTGGCGTAGAGCATCCGGATATCACCAATGCTTCTCGTCGCATCAAGTCTTCAGAAGTCAAGAAATGCGCCAGTAACGGTGTAAATGATATTGTTGAAGTTAAAGTTGGTTACGACGGTATTGTAATGGCCTCGTCTAAAGAAGCAGTGCCTATGGCCCTGACTCGAAAAGACATCTTCCTGGCCCTGGCCAAGAAAGTTCCAGGCCCTGATGGCAAGCTCATTGATAACCCACACAACACCTGGAAAGATGTTAACAGCAGCCTGCCTGCGGTTAAAATCCGTGTTTTAGGTCCTCCTCCAACTTCTGGTACCCGTGATGCTTTTGCAGAGCTGGCAATGGAAGGTGGTGCAAAGAAATTTACGGATCTGAAAAAATTACGTAAATCGAAAGATGCAGCAGAGATCAAAGCCCTGATGGCTAAAATGGATATTCCTGAATCTGCTTTCAACAAGAAAGGTAAAAAAGTTTTCAAAGCGGTTGCTCATGCTATTCGTGAAGACGGTGCATATGTTGAAGCGGGTGAGAACGATAACCTGATTGTTCAGAAGCTGGTTGCCAACAAAGATAGCGTGGGTATCTTTGGTTACTCTTTCCTGGAAGAAAATTCTGACAAGGTTCGTGGTAACACCATTGATGGCGTTGCTCCAGAGTTTGAACTTATTGCTGAAGGTAAATACCCAGTATCCCGTTCCCTCTACTTCTACGTGAAGAAAGCTCACATCGGTACTGTTCCAGGTGTTAAAGAGTACCTGGTTGAATTCACCAGTGAAAAAGCGATTGGCACTGAAGGTTACCTGGCTGACAAAGGCCTGATTCCTATGCAGGATGCTGAACGTGCTGCATATCAGGCCGATGCAAAAAGCCTGAAAAACTTTGATGCAAGTGTTTTGAAGTAAACGTTAATTTACTTTTGACACTCAGCCCGGCAATGCCGGGCTGAATTGTCAGCATTGATTTAATCAGTTAAAGCAAAACGGGGCAGTACCTTGTCATACACGAATATCTTTATCGTAGTCATTCTGCTGGCCATGAGCAGTTACTGGTTTGGATGGCGAAAAGCGAAAGTGATTTCGGGCGGTGATTTCCAGAAATTACACTCGCGTCTGCCCTATTATGGCTATATGTCTGCATTGTGGTCAGGCTTGCCTGCGCTGATGATATTACTGCTCTGGCTCTCGTTTGAAACAACCATCGTTTCTTCGCTGGTCATGTCAGATTTACCACCAGCTTATGAGGGTTATTCCGAACAGCAAAAAGGCCTGTTATTGAATGATATAAAAAATCTTTCAGAAGGCAGGCAGACCTCAGGTAAAAAACCTGAACTGAAAATTTTATCAGATCGTTATACACAGCTGAAAGCAATAGCTAATATGGCAAATATTGCAGTGGTTCTGGCGATCGCTATCATCGGAGGCGTGTTCGCCTCGCAAAAGATCAAAGTTGAGACCCGGGCCAGAAACAATGTAGAAAAAATAGTAAAAGGTTTGCTGATTGCCAGCTCAACCATCGCTATTTTCACAACGATCGGTATTGTTTTGTCGGTTTTGTTTGAAGCAGTACGCTTCTTCGAAAAGATCCCGGTGGTAGACTTTCTTTTCGGCCTGGAATGGAGTCCCCAGACCGCGATTCGTGAAGACCAGGTAGGATCCAGTGGTGCTTTTGGAATAGTGCCGGTATTAACCGGTACGCTGTTGATTTCTTTTATTGCCATGATGGTGGCTGTACCGATAGGTCTGATGTCAGCCATTTATCTTTCTGAATACGCGCCGAAAACTTTTCGCAGTATTGCCAAGCCGTTGCTGGAAGTCCTTGCCGGTGTTCCAACCGTAGTGTACGGCTTCTTTGCAGCGCTGGTTGTGGCGCCAATGATTCGTGATGCAGGTGTAACCCTGGGTCTGGATGTTTCGGCAGAAAGTGCCCTGGCTGCTGGCCTGGTCATGGGTATCATGATAATTCCATTTGTTTCTTCCCTGTCTGATGATGTTATTAATGCTGTACCCCAGGCGATGAGAGATGGCGCTTACGCCCTCGGGGCCACCCGCTCTGAAACGGTACGCCAGGTGATTTTACCAGCAGCATTACCCGGTATTGTAGGTGGTGTGCTTCTCGCAGTTTCAAGAGCGATTGGAGAAACCATGATCGTGGTGATGGCGGCAGGTTTATCCGCCAACCTCACCGCTAACCCCTTGGAAGCGGTGACTACTGTGACGGTACAAATTGTGACGTTACTGGTGGGTGACCAGGAATTCGACAGTGCCAAAACACTGGCAGCTTTTGCGTTGGGGCTGACCCTGTTTGTAGTGACGCTGGCACTGAACGTGTTGGCACTTTACATCGTTCGAAAATACAGAGAACAATATGAGTAATAAGCAGGATAGAAAATCAGTTGCGGCTGCTGTTGAGAAAGGCCTGGCCAGGCGTAAGGCAAAGGAAAAACGTTTTCAGCGTGCCGGTTTGGCTGCCGTTATCACGGCATTGATGATGCTGGCTGTGCTGTTGATCAGTATTGTGAGCACTGGAATGCCAGCCTTTACGCAAACGGCGTTAAAGCTCGACTTTCATTACGATGAGTCTTTACTGCCAGCCGGACAGACATTGAATGAGGAAACTATCCGTGCGATGGATTTTCACGGCCTGGTAAAGAAAACCCTGCGTGAAAAGTTCCCCCAGGTGAAAAAGCGTAAAGATAAAAAAGCGCTTTATAAAATGGTCAGTAACGGTACGCCGTACATATTGCGAGATATGTTGATGGAGGATCATGCATTACTGGGGCAGATCAAATCAATATGGGTACTGGCCGATGATGAAGTCGACAGTATTTTCAAAGGTAGTAAAACGATTGCAGATTCGAGACTGACTGAAGCGCAGTATGGCTGGGTAACACAACTGGTCGCAGAAGAGCGTGTGATGACACGCTTTAACTGGACTTTTTTTCAGAACGGGGACTCACGTGAACCTGAACAATCAGGTATCCGTGGCGCGATAATGGGTTCGCTGTTCGTCATCATTGTGACATTGGCTTTATCTTTCCCGATGGGTGTGGCAGCAGCGATCTACCTGGAAGAATTTGCCAGGCCAGGCAGACTTAATGATTTGATCGAGATCAACATTAACAACCTGGCAGCGGTACCATCCATTGTATTCGGTTTGTTAGGTCTTGCTGTGTATATCAACTTCATGGGGATGCCACGTTCGGCTCCACTGGTAGCAGGCCTGGTTTTAACGCTGATGACATTGCCTACCATTATCATTGCCAGCCGTGCGGCACTGAAGTCTGTACCACCGTCAATTCGTGAGGCGGCACTGGGTATGGGGGCTTCAAAGATGCAGATGGTTTTCCATCATGTGTTGCCGCTGGCCATGCCAGGCATGCTGACCGGTTCGATTATCGGTATGGCCCAGGCCCTGGGTGAAACAGCTCCGCTGTTGATGATCGGTATGATTGCCTTCATCGTGGATATTCCACAGGGCTTGCTGGATCCAGCCACTGTATTACCGGTTCAAATATATCTTTGGGCGGATGTTCCGGAAGCAGCATTCCGTGAGCGTACAGCCGCGGCAATTATGGTGTTGCTGGCCTTCCTGGTAGTAATGAATCTTCTGGCCGTTTGGCTCAGAAAGAAATTTGAGAAACGTTGGTAAAACGATATGAATACAGAAACAATCACTGAAACCGGAACTTTCGCAATGTCGACTAAGGATAAGGCCACTGTCGGTGAAGATCAGCACGGCATAGAATCGGAAGATACCGAGACCGTTGGCAAGCCACTGCTTGCTGCGGAAAAGTCCCGCATGACATGCCGTAATGTTTTCGTTTACTACGGTGAGAAAATGGCGATCGATAATATTTCACTGGACATCGGCAAGAACGAAGTGCTGTCGATGATTGGCCCTTCCGGTTGTGGCAAATCAACATTTCTGCGTTGCCTGAACCGTATGAATGACACGATTGATATCTGTCGTGTGGATGGTGATATCAAGCTGGACAATCAGGATATCTACGACCAGAAACTGGATGTCGTGCCATTAAGGGCACGTGTCGGCATGGTGTTCCAGAAACCGAATCCTTTTCCAAAGTCAATTTATGACAACATTGCCTATGGGCCGCGTATACACGGTATGGTTGATAGCAAGACGGATACCGACGAGGTGGTTGAAACTTCATTGAAGCGTGCCGGTTTGTGGGAAGAGGTGAAAGACCGTCTGGATGCGCCGGGTACCGGCCTGTCCGGTGGCCAGCAGCAGCGCTTGTGTATTGCGCGTGCCATTGCCGTAAATCCTGAAGTTATTCTGATGGATGAACCCTGCTCGGCACTTGATCCGATTGCCACTGCCAAGATCGAAGAATTGATTGATGAATTGCGTGAGGAATTTACCATTGCCATCGTCACTCATTCCATGCAGCAGGCTGCACGTGTTTCACAGCGTACGGCGTATTTTCATATGGGAAAATTGATTGAAGTCGGTAAAACCAACAAGATATTCACCATGCCGTCACATCAGCTCACAGAAGATTATATTACCGGCCGTTTCGGTTAATCAGCATTGCCAAGGAAAAATAATGAATACCGTCACAGAACAGCAGCATACTTTACGTCGCTACGACAAGGAACTGATCAAGCTCAAGAACCAGGTTGAGAAAATGGGTGAACATGTTTCCTCCCAGATAGACCTGGTTGTTGATCAACTTGATGATTCACCGCAAACCATGGATTTCGAAGAAGTTTTCGAGAATGACATTTCCATTAATGGCATGGAAGTCAAGGCCAGTAAAACAGTGATTCGCCTGCTGGCGAAACAGGCGCCGGTTGGCAAGGACCTGAGGTTTATCATCGCCGTTTCAAGAATTGTTTCCGAGCTGGAAAGAATTGGTGATGAAGTTGTGACCATTGCTCATTCATTTGAAGAACATGCACGACCATCACCCTGTATTGATAATGCCATCGAAGTGAGTGTGACCGGGTTGATGTCTTCGGCAAAAAACCTGCTCGACCGTGCATTACTGGCCGCACATAACGAAGATATTGAAACGGCTGCCAATATGATGGAAAAACATTTACACAAAGAGGGAACCTACTACCAGGATGCTGAAAAACTGGTGGGCTGCATCAAGGAACATCATGAGTCACTTGATGAAAGTTTTACTGCGGCTTTGCAAGTTAATTCACTGAAACGTATCTGTGACCATATCTGTAATATCTGTGAGCACAGTGTTTTTCTTGTTTCCGGTGAAGATATTCGCCACCAGGATGATGAACAAGATTAAGAATAAATGATTACGGTACTGCTT
>JABDQZ010000165.1 GCA_013041975.1 Gammaproteobacteria bacterium | reverse complement strand
GAAAAAAGGGCAAAATCATCTTGAAATTTTCAATTGAAGGCAACCAGCTGTTATTTACCTTCAAGGATAACGGAAAAGGTATCAGCCCAGATCATCTCAAGAAGATTTTTACTCCATTCTTTACCACCAAACGGGGTAAAGGAGGAACAGGCTTGGGACTGAGCATCGTCTACAATCTGGTGACTGCGACGTTAAAGGGAATAATCGAGGTTAAAAGTTCAGAGATTGAGGGAACAAAATTTAACATTCAGTTCCCCGTAGAGCAGGATTGAGCATAACGCCCAATCCTGATTTGTGATATTGAAAATGCTTGTGCGCTTCAGGACTGGCGGTTGGCCGTTTCAGCCTTGGCCTGTGCCGCTTTCATTTCAGCCGCTTTCATCTGAGCCGCCCGGACCTGAGCTGCACGCACTTTGGCAGCCATCCACTCGGCTGCTTTCATTTGCGCTGCCCTAACCTGGGCTGCACGCACCCTGGCTGCCATCAATTCAGCCGCTTTCATCTGGGCTGCCCTGACCTGCGCTGCACGAACCTTCGCAGCTTTCATTTTGGCCGCCTGGATTTGTGCAGATTTCACCTTTGCATCATAGCTATCCTGGGATACCGCCTGGTCTGTGGTACCAGCTGAAACACCCGTTGACAATAACGCAGCCAACGCTGCAATCATTAATACTTTTTTCATACCCTTACCTCCCGAATCAGTAATAAAAACTTAAGTCATGCAATTATTATTTTTTTCAGTGTAGTCCAGTTACATAAACTTTCCATCCCTGATTAAATAATAGTAAAAAAAAAGCCCTCTCAGATAACTGAGAGGGCTCTTCTGTCACTCTAACTAAATGGTTACCTGACCGGTGGAGCTGCTGGTGCAGGAACAGGGGTAGGAGCTGGTGCTCCGTAAGGACCTGGTGCACCATAAGGACCTGGTGCACCATAAGGACCTGGAGCGCCATAAGGTGCCGGTGCACCATAAGGAGACATGCCACCATAAGGAGCAGGCATGCCATACGGAGATGGCATACCGCCGTAAGGGGCACCCATCATAGGACCACCATATGGGCCACCGCCATAACGATAATAATCGTCATCGTCATCCATGGTCTGTTCCATTTCTTCCATCCAGTATCTTGGATCCCACTCGTCATAAGGGTTACAGTCAGGAATTGGTGGTCCGTAAGGTCCCATGGGTCCCCAACATTCATGGTCATTGTCGTCATCAAAGAAAAAAGCTGAAGCATTGCTGGCTGCCCCAAGCAACAAGGCTGAAAGCAACGTGGTCGAAAATATTTTCTTCATAGTAAATTTCTCCTAGTAGTCATTGTAATTAAGTTGAAGAAACCAAAAAATTATTGCTAATATAATAATGATTATTTATTGCACGACAATGAATATTACAGAACACTGCTCATTTCAAGTGTTTTTTTGATTTAAATCACTTTTGCGACAGATAAACACCACTTCACAACCCCAAATCTTTCCAGCGCTTTTCAATGCGTTTTACCGATACCGGATATGCGGTTTTAACCTGCTGCGCAAACAGCGAAATACGTAGCTCCTCAAGCATCCAGCGTATCTCTTCAAGACGTTCATCCACTCGGCCTTTTTTATCTGCCAGCTGCTTTCGTTCCTGCCATTGCTGAAAAATCCCTGCCATTTCACGCATCAGTTGCTGATCGCGAGGTGCCGCATGGCCAAGCTTGTCCAGGCGTATCTGCAAGCCTTTCAGGTAGCGCAGGTAATCCTTGAACATGGATTCTGTCATGTGCTGTAAAAAACCCTGGTAGATCAGGTTATCAAGCTGTTGTTTCATATCACTGATGGATGACATCCAGTTGATCTGCTTGACCTGGCTGAGTGATTTACGTAACTGCTGGTACTGCTCGAGTATTTCAGACAGCTGATTACAGCTCTGGTTGGCAATCAGCATCATGCGCTGCTGGCCTGCCTCAAGCATGTCATCAAACTGTTTACGGGTTCTTGTCTGTTCAGTTGCTTGCAGGAATGATTGCATCAAAATCCAGTCAACCAGAATATCCTGCAAATCCGTAGGCTGTTTTTGATTGGCTTGCGTCACCGGTACTTTTGCATATTGCAACCGCATTCGATCCAGTCCCGGCAGGTTTTTCTTCAGGTAGCGAACCTCTTTGGGCAGTGCCAGCTTGATTAAACGCAACAAGCCCTTTTGATGGGATACTTTGGCAGTGGGTTTAGAGTCCAGTACACGCAAACCCACGGTATCCCCTTCATCCACCAGGGCCGGAAAGCCCGTCATGGATACTCCTGCCTGTTCAATTTTTTGTGTTTGCGGAATATCACCAAATTCCCAGCTCTTCTTGCCGCTGATATCATTAACAGAAACTGGTAGTTCACTGAATTGTTGCTGTGCCTGACCTGCAAACTGTTTCTGCAACGCATAGAGATCACGACCGCTTGCCAGTTCTTTCTGGTTGGCATCAACAATTCTGTAATTCATGTGAAGATGACGATCGAGCACAGATTCATTCCACTGGTCTTCCGGTATATGAATCGCTTTCATGCGTTTGATCTGAGCAGAGACCTGTTGAATCATGGGCAGATCAGACTGGGGATCAAGCTGCTGCATGAGTTTATCAACGGTATCCGGTATCGGTACAAGCTGGCGACGATACTGCTT
>JABDQZ010000164.1 GCA_013041975.1 Gammaproteobacteria bacterium | reverse complement strand
TAGCAGTCACTGTTTAGAATTTTCAGCTTCCAGTCCATTGCTGCCAGTTACCAAAAAACCATTCGATCCAGACAACTGTCAAGTTCAGGCCGTTAGCCGTCGTTTAATACGTTCCAGTGGATGGCATTGTAATCCCCCCATTTATAACCGAAGTTAAAAGTAGAGAGTTAAGCCGCTTCCAGTAATTTTCTTGGTGGTATCCCACCAATCGCTGTATGCGGTCGTTCATTATTGTATGACCAAAGCCACTGCGTGGCGAGTAATTGAGCTTGGTCAATGCTGTTAAAGCTGTGCATATCTAACCATTCATGCCTGACGGTTCGGTTGAATCGTTCAACATAAGCATTCTGAGTTGGCTTGCCTGGTTGAATATACAATAGCGTAATCTGCTGCTGATTGGCCCAGTCGATCAGTTGCTGACTGATATATTCGGGGCCGTTGTCGCATCGAATAGCTAGTGGTTTACCGCGCCATTCAATAATGCGATCCAGAGAGCGCATCACCCTGACACTGGGCAAAGAAAAATCAACATCAATACCCAGGCCCTCACGATTATAATCATCTAGCACATTGAAAGTACGGAACCGTCGGCCATGGTAGCTTTAACTTCAGCTGTTTCATCAGAAGGTAAACTGGCATGTGACCCATCGCAGTAGGGCGGGTTATTACTGTGTTTACACATACACAACCAGTTGTTTTCTTCTTTAGCTTTAAAAGCTACTGGTTCAAATTCAGTGCCTGCATGAGAACCATCACAAAAAGGCTGATTATTTGAACGGCCGCAGGCACACCAGTAATAAGTTTTCCCGGTTTCCAGTTTTGTTTCGAAAGGTTTTCTATCTGCAATAGTCGGTTTGGCCATCAAATGCTCCTGTAGGATATCCGTTGGGCGCCAGGGTTTATAGTCGATTAAAAACGATTGTCTTTAACCAGTTCGGTTAACGACAGCTGACCTGGTTTAGGCCAGGCTTCCTTGGTACCTTTGCCAATGGCTACCATCGGACCGATTACGTGATCTTCGGGTAGATGAATCAGTTCTGCAACCTTATCAATATCAAAACCAATCATGGGACAACTTTGGTAGCCCATGTCCTGGGCTGCCAGCATCATGGTCTGCATTGCAAGGCCGATAGAGCGTTGAGCTTCATCACGTTGTAGCGCTTCTCTACCTTCATGAAAAGGTGCTATCCAGTTCACCAGCAACTCGGCAATTTCTTCTGGGGCGTTAACCCAATATCTCTGAGGGTCTTTTTGCCAGGCTTTGACATCAGCAGTAAATAGCACCAGTAATGAGGCATCAGTCATCTGTGCCTGGTCATTGCCATAGTCTTTCCTGATGGTTTCCCTGAGCGCTGGATCGCGGATGACAATAAATCGCCAGTGTTGAATATTAAAGCTTGTGGGTGACTGAATAGTTGCTTCAAAGAGTCTGCGTTCTTCTTCCTCAGACATCTGGTGATTTGGGTCAAAATGTTTTACTGAGCGGCGAGCGTAGATTGCATCAATAGTATCCATGAGATTTCTCCTGAAGTGGATTTTGGTAATTTGAATAATTATGGCAAATCAAAAAGCAGAATTTCCGCAGAGTTTTTACCTTTGATAGAAACTGACTCCTGTAATTGGATTTTCAGACCATCGCCAGTTTTTACCAGGCATCCGTCAATATCAGCTTCCCCCCTGGCGACATGGATATAGGCTTTTCTGTTCGTGTCGAGCTGATGGGTTACTGTTTCACCGGCATTGAGTATTGCGCTGTATAGAAAACCATCCTGATAACTGCTTAGCGAGTCATCGCGTCCATCAGGTGAAACCAATAGGGTCATTTTACCCTGTCTGGATTCGGCAGAAAAATGTTTTTGTTCATATCCCGGTTCAACTCCGAGTTGGTTTGGTTCGAGCCAGATTTGCAGAAAATGAACGGGTTCTGTCTGTGAATGATTGTACTCACTGTGAGTAACGCCTGTGCCAGCACTCATTCTCTGCACATCGCCGGAAACAATTACAGAACCATTGCCCATGCTGTCTATATGCTCAAGTGCACCGTCAAGAACATAACTGATAATTTCCATATCGTTGTGACCATGGGTTTCAAAACCCATGTCGGGTGAAACGCGATCTTCATTTATGACGCGCAGATTGGAAAATCCTAATTGCTGAGGGTCGTAATAGGAGCCGAATGAAAATGTATGCTGACTATCCAGCCAACCATGATTTGCATGCCCCCGATCTTGTGCGGCTCGTAGCGTTTGCATTTACTTATCCCCTGAATGGCGTTGATAAGGATATAACTTAGTAAAATACTTGGTAAAAAAGAAGACCGGTTTTGACAATAGACTTTTGCGTTTTTTGCAATAATGTAAAAACTGCATTGTGAATAAACCGAATACACAAGATCAGCAGTTATGGATAAAAGAGGAGTTTTCAATGCGGTTGCTGAGGAAAGCAGCTGCAGTTCAGCTGCTCTTGATGACCTTGGTATTACGGTTATGCCTGAACTAAAAACTCGGCGGATAAGGCGTAGTCTTAGCGCCTTTCTTCTTCGCCTCTTTAGCCATTTTAATGAGTGCAAGGCTTTCTGGGTCGTTTCTGAATAGAAACCTGTCAAAAGTGTCTCCAATGACTTTGCGGAAAAAATAGAGAGCCGCAACAACAATGACGACACCCAGTGAGATTAAATAAATCTGTGAGTAGTCCATAATCACCTTCATGTAAAATTCAAGAACATGAGTCTAGCAGATAAACCCAATATGCAAGCACCTGTAAGATGTGCGGTCACAGTGTTGAAATCTATCTGCTTATGGTAATCAAAACCCAGATAGGTGTGTGCGTAGAATACTGGGAACTACCAGGTAGCGGTGATTCGGTCGTGCTTTATGTAGAACAACAGAAAGATACCGCCTGGAGTAACTTTATCATTCAATTTGCAGAAAAGTCGCTTTATAGTTGCTAAAGTCTACAAAAATTATGAAGAGCAGCTCATATGCGACAATCCACCGAGCTTGCTGAACTCAGATGGCTTCAGTCGATAGTATTTCTCTTCCACCTCTTTCGACTGCTCGGCGTAAGGTTGAGTCATCACTTCCTGCAATTCTCTAATTAACGCGTAGTTCCCCGTGGCCGCTTGCTGATAAGCAGGCGCGAGTAACCATTCTCTCAAACTGTATTTTGGATTGACGCGTTTCATCTGCTTGGAAATATCTTCAAGCAATCGGAAATAAGCGGTATTCGTATCATTCGTGTTAGTGATGAATGATTTCCATTTTATCAGCCACTCAGACCAACGCTGCTCCATTTCTTCATTCAAGTTACTGTAGAAGCTTTTTTTAAGTGGCCCAATTTCATCAGGTATCAACGAAAGTTCGCGGAAGAAGATCGTGTAATCGACGGGCGTTTGTACCATGAGCCTTGCGAGCTCACTGAACAACGACGTGTCAAACCTGTCAAGACCCAGTTTAGCCGCCCACATCTTTTCCATTTCTTCTTGCATTACTTTTGCAAAGCCACTTCGAATTTCGTCAAGCTGTTGCAAAGCTTCCTGATGTGAAACCAGTAACGGCTGCAACGCTCTGCAAAACATCTCGAAATTACGTTCCGCTGCCGCTGTTTGATTCCAAAATGCGAAGTGTTGTCCACCTCCTGTCCATGGCTGGAAATATGGATCAAAAACTTCACAGAATCCGAATGGACCATAATCAAGCGTGAAGCCACCGACCGCACAGTTGTCACTGTTGAAATTACCTTGGCAATAGCCGACACGGATCCAGTTTGCCGTCAGCGAAGTCAGGCGAGCGCGAAATTCCTGCACGAGCAACACGACTTTCTCGGCCGTGCTGAGTTTATTATCGATGACATCAGCGTACTCGCGATCGATCAAGTGCAACACAAGCTGTTCGAGTTCCTCCATCGCAGCAGGGTGTTCTTTCTTTCGGGCTCGGCGGCCAAAAAGCTCGATTTGGCCAACCCGAATGAACGACGGTGCGACGCGTGTCGAGATCGCAACCGCCTCCGCTACCAGCATGTCAGGATCATGTGATCGCGAGCCCTCCGAGTACCAGGGGCGCTGGACCTTCTCTGTTTTCGAAACATATAAACCCAAAGATCGAGACGTCGGCACGCCGAGCGAATGCATGTGCTCCTGAGCCAGGAACTCCCGAACACTCGAACGCAAAACGGCGCGACCATCCGCGCCGCGGCAATAGGGTGTACGACCACCACCTTTCAGCTGCATTTCCCAGCGTTGGTCATTGATGACAGCCTCAAGTACGGAAATGGCGCGACCATCGCCATACCCGTTGCCAGTTTGAAACGGACACTGTTGATAGTATTCGGTACCGAAAATTGAAAGTGCATAGCCACTGGCCCAACCCACCTTGCGCATTGGTGCCGGAACCTGCGAAAGATCTCCACTGAACATACGCACGAAATCTGCTGACTCTGCCATACCGTCGGCAAAGCCAAGTTCATGGAAAAATCTTTTGCTATGCGCGATGTACTCGGGTTCTTTGATTGGTGTGGGATTAACGGGGACATAGTGTCCCGAAAAGACTTGTCGAGGCGCGTGATCAGCGCCGTTTGCTTTCGCCTCGGGATCGCTTGTTAGCGTATTCATGAGCGAATAGTTGGCTAATTTCGCGAGATCTTCTAACGTCAGGACGGTTGAGGCAGTTTCCTGTGACTGTTGGGT
>JABDQZ010000148.1 GCA_013041975.1 Gammaproteobacteria bacterium | reverse complement strand
AAGCATTGCATGACTCAGTAGTGGTAAAAGCGGAGGATATTTTCTGAGCCAGTAGAATCATTATATTGGTAGGAAATACATTCTCAGGCTACTCAACTTTCTCATGCTTTAGCCGTCTTCAATATTACAGGCCAAGTATGTAGGAGTTGTGCAATGGATATTACAGGTTCAGTATCATCAGTAGCTCAAGCAACTGGCGCTGGGCAAACGGGTAATGCTGTCGATGCTAGTCAGCAAAAGCAGGCTGAGGAGATTAAACAGGCTCAGCCACAAGAGCCAGTAAAGCCTGTCGAAGAGTCAACTCCCAAATCAGATGGCAATACGATTGACGTATACGCTTGATCGGTTGCTATAAAGGCGTAGATAAACCTTTTTGAATGGTATCGGTTATAAATGGTTGACCCAAAGATCCTTGTTACAATCTTTGGCCTTGTGCCATTTCTTGCTGGAGTTTATTTTCTTTTTGTCTGGTTCTCCTTGCAAAAATGGCCAGTCACGACAGGGAAGGTGAAAGGATCAAGGCTTGAAAAAATGTTAGGCACTAAGCATGGTGGTGGGCGCGGTATGGGAATGACATCGACTTATAAGCCTTATGTGCGTTATGAATATGAAGTTAATGGCCGAATATACTCATCAAAAAATATCAAGATCGGCATTATATTAAGTGGTATTTACGTTGAGAAATATGTTCATCGTTACCCGGTGCATGCTGAGGTAGATGTTCATTACAATCCAAAAAAACCAAAGCAGGCCTTCCTTGAAACTGATCTTGGGTTTGGTGTGTGGTTGAATCTGGTAATCGGTATAGCTTTTTTGATTCTTGCGCAGATGGTTTAAGCACTGTGGCATGAGGTGCTCATAACGGAATCTCCAGGATGTATTCCACCTAAAACTCCCTTTATAGCTCTGCAATTTACCAGTTCCGCACAGTGTCACGCTCTCCAGTGTCCTTCGGCACAAGGTATTACCAAGGTGACTCCATTGCCACAAGCGTCCAGGAAACGGCCAGAGAGCGCAGCAGCTGATAGGTAACTCAAGAGGACTTAGAGGCGCACTCGACAGGCTGACTTCGCAATGCCTCATACCAAGATTCACCACAGATTTCTTGCAATGACTGAGGTAACGGACTTTTTTCGATGAGTTTCATAATTTCCCTGTAGACGGAGATATATCAGTGAAAGCAGTTAGATGAAAATTGAACCCATCGGGCAGTATTTGCTGAAAAGTGGAAGATAAGAATTAAATTCTTTGGAGGGGTTTCAACATTAAGCGGAAATGATTTATTGGTTTTATCTTATTAGAATCTAATTTACGATAATTAAAATCTACATAATGAATTTAACTATTTAGAGAATAGTAATTGCTCTAGTTATGAACAAAATGATTCAATTGATATATGTAAGTAGCGCTGTTTGGCTCCTCAGTGAAAAAGAGCTTATAGATCTATTAAATAAAGCCAGAGCAAGAAACATAAGTCGAAATGTTACAGGCATGCTTCTATATGCTGGAGGTAAATTTTTACAGGTTTTAGAAGGTAATTCTCAGGATGTCGAAGAAACGTATGCATTAATACAGAAAGATATCAGACATGCCGGACTGCAAATTTTAAACAAAGAGACGATAAGTGAAAGAAATTTCCCAAATTGGTCAATGGGTTTTAAATATCTAACTGAACAAGAAACGAAAAATATAAAAGGCTATACCGATATTTTAAACATCAAACAAAATGTACATAAACCAGACATAAAGAATGTAGCAAAACATATCTTATATAAATTCAAAGAAGTAAATACCTAGAATTATCTTATAAATATAAGCATATTTTTTAAATAGGTATATATGACTCTTTATAGTACAAGGAGGGTGGTGGATTGCTTCTAGGTATTTGCCAACATTTAAGCTATTGATTAATAGCCCACAGGGTTCTCAACCTGGCTTGAGATAGATAAAAATATGTAAGAGGATTCTGTACAATGATTTCCCTGTACATAACAACAAACATATTTCTCCCATACCATGATTAAAGTCTTAGAAGTATTTTGGCGCTTCCTGGTTCTCGGATGTATCAGTTTCGGTGGTCCCGCAGCTCACATTGGTTATTTCCGAAAACAATTTGTTCAAAAGTTACAATGGATCGATGAGTCCGCTTATGCCCGTTTAATTGCGTTGAGCCAGTTTTTACCTGGCCCCGGTTCAAGCCAAATTGGTTTTGCCATCGGATTGCGAAAAGCCGGGCTGGCTGGTGGTATTGCTGCATTTATTGGATTCACATTACCATCATTTATTTTGTTATTCATTCTTGCTACGGCCCAAATCTCACAATCATCTGAGGTATTTACAGGAATCATTTCTGGTCTTAAGTTACTTGCTGTCGTAGTCGTTGCCGACGCCGTTTACAGTATGTTTAACTCCTTCTGTAAAAACAATTTATCAGTGACCCTGATGATACTGACTACTGTTAGTCTGTTATTACTACCTGGCATCTGGACACAAATGTTTGTGCTTATTACCGCTGGATTTATCGGGGCCTTTTATGGCAATCCGGCAGTTAAAAGTTCTAATACCGTGGGTCACATTTACAAATTACCTTTACTGATCTTTGCCATACTTTTTGCCGGCACGCCCCTGCTAGCCGCTTACTCTGAAGAAGTTGCGATCTTCTCTAGTTTTTTCCAGGCTGGAAGCCTGGTATTTGGTGGAGGCCATGTTGTACTACCTCTCTTACAACAACTCGTTGGCGATAGCATTACAACAGACCAGTTTTTATTAGGATATGCAGCGGCACAGGCAGTACCCGGTCCTATGTTTACCATGGCCACCTACCTAGGTGCCGAGATTATGCCGTCATTTCCTTTAATTGGCGCCTTGATAGCCACCGTGGGTGTTTTTCTTCCGGGCTTTTTACTCGTTATTGGTCTTCAATCTGGTTGGGAAAGCCTGGCCGGACGCCCCCGTATTGCGGGTGCAACCTGGGGTATAAACGCAGCTGTAGTTGGATTGTTGTTATCTGCTTTGTATCAACCTGTTTTCCTCAGCGCAGTTCAATCTACGTTGGAAATGGCACTGGTTATTGCCGGCTTTTACATCTTGCGCAGTTTGCACGTGCCAATTGTTGGATTAGTGATCATGTTTGGTTTGGCCGGGGTTTTTATTTTGTAGTTCCAATTTTAAATTCAAACAAGTGAGAAGCATTGTGAATTTTTCTTAACCTGAGTGGGTACAGCGCTACCTGGATACGGTCCAAACCATCATTGTGGCCTTGGATCAAACGGGGTGTATCATCATGATTAACCTAGCAGGCTGTGAATTATTTGGTTACGAGGAAAATTAACTTTACTATTGGGGGTGACGCAATATTTTTATTATTAAGTCAGCCAGTTGTCTAGATGCTAAAGACTTTCATCGTAAAGAGAATACAGAAGTAAGACCAGTAGCACATCGTCCTGTTATTCCCAATCCAGCTATCAATGAATTGATGGGGGTGTAGAAAGGTTGTGTAAAAATTCCAACAAAAGAAAACCTCAGTTAAACCATAGCTGGGATTTAATAGGGTCGGGAGACCTTGTCTATAATTTACCAATCCTTATCACTATTAATCCTGCATCCTTGGTAACGGTTGATATTCTAGGATAGGATTTCTAATCTGTATTTAGGAAAAATCTGAAAATGATCATCACACCCTTGGTTTTGCATAGCATCTCTGGCTGCTCCGCCGAGAAAATATGTTGAATACTTAGGTGGCATCCATTGAGATCTGTTTTGTCTGGGCGGCATTCGGAAGAACTCTTGATTCAAGAATTCTGCCGATCATTAATTGTGCCAAATAATAACTAAGCTCCGGGTGAGTATAGGCAAGTTTATGTACTTCATCATATTTAAGACTATAAAGTTCACAGTCAGTTACGCATTCGATACTTAATGTGCGTTTGCTATCTGGGAGAAAAAGAGCCATTTCTCCGATAAGTTCTCCAGGGCCAATGATTTTATCTATTTCAATAAAGCGTATTTCGCCTTTCTTTATATAAAGCATTTGGTCGGCACTTTCGTCCTTGTTAAATAGTACATGGCCTGCTTTATATTCTTGGGGTTTCATATTAGGAAGCAGCCAATCTGCAACAGGTGAGTCTGGCCGTGCTTGCTTCATATGTCTGAGCAATTTTTTTATATCAAAGACTCTTTTAGCATTTACGGGTATTAATACACAGTTGAGAATGATCGAAGGTAATTGGGCTTCAATGATCCCATAAATGAGAAAAGCGACGTTGCCGATCAAGGCGATACTTCTTAGCTTTAACATGTCCGTCATTAGGAAACTGGCGATAGTCAATCCTGCTCCAGCCATCCCTAATATGATTCCCATATGAGATTCAATAATCATTTAGACTTTCCTTGAAAAATTTGTTTTCTACACCAGTAATGGATGTATTTTAACAGACAGTAAAATTCACATAATTGAAAAGGTGATATGCACTTTCAAATCACCCTAATTCTAGAATAACATTCCAGCAGTTCCGCAGCATGTCACTTTCTGCCGTCCTCCGGGTAAAGCATTAGCAAGGTGATCCTATTGCCCCAAACGTTCCCGAGATGACTCCCCAGGGCCACAGAGACGAACTCCCAAGCCAAGTCGTCCAATGCCCCATCCTCAAGAACCATCACGGAATTCCCTCCAATGCCAAAGGCAACGGACTCCCGATCCATTGTCCTATGGCGAAAAAAAAGGGTTACACCAGAAATGACGTAAAGGGCAGAACTAGCCTTATTGCTCGTTCAATATCGTTCTTCATCAAGCGCATACGTGAAAGAAACGTTAGCTAATAGGTTTTCGATAAAAAAATTCATCAAGATCGATAATTTCTTGTTGACAAGTTATATGGTGTTTTATCTAGAAAGTCTGAACATTTATGAATTTTTTGCACAGTAATGATGCAATGGAATTTTATTCAGTATGTTACATTGATAAATATGTAATATGTATTAAAAGTGTTCTCTAAATATTTGATAAATCTATAAAATATATAGATTGTCTAGTTATTGTACAATTTAACGGAAACCCAATTAATTACGGTGTAAAATGAATTTGCTAGTAATTTACTCACAAAGTTATCCACAGAAAATGTGAATAAAACTGACTCAAATCAATTAGTAAATTAGAACTAAATTAATTACCCTGAGCTTGTTTCAGTAAATCTTTCGAGGTTGCTTTAACTCGTCAGCAGGTGAGGTAGTAAACACAATTTTATTATATTAAATCTATAAAAGGATGATCATGTCTAAAGTACTAATTTGGTTAGTCTCGGGAGACAGAGCAAAGTTAGAGCCTGGTATTCTCTGGGGTGTGAACGCCACCAATAGTGGTTGGGTTGATGAGGTCAGGTTTGTGGTATTCGGTGAAAGTCAAAAGCTCTTACTAGAAGATCAAGACCTTTTTGAAATGGTTAATGAGATTCAGCCCTCGATGTTTTGTTTGCATTTGGCAGAATCACAAAATATCAAGAAAGACCTCGAGGAAAAGGGTGCTAATTTGATTGATGTTGGAGAGCCTATTGCTGAAGCGATCAAAGAGGGATTTCAGGTTATTACTTTCTAAGTCCTCCAGAGTGCCACACTCAGATAAAATTTCTCCATGCCATTAGCTAGGCCATGACTCAACCTCAAACGTCCCAGACAGTGGCACTTTCGGCCAGAGAGCATATGTGCGTGAATCAGTTGGTGAGCGAACTGGGCAGGGCAGATACCCAATGACCCTAGTCAACGTCGCCTAAGCGGATATTCCTATGGATAGGCCAACGGACTTTTGATCCATTGTTCTATGGCGAAAATGAAAAAGCCCTAGCCCGAATGAGCTAAGCCCTTAATTTATAAGGTACCAGAGGTCGGACTTGAACCGACACGCCCGTGAAGGCATCGGATTTTTAACAAGCCGAAGTCAGACACAGACCAAGGTTACTGATCACTGGATAATCTGACACCAGCCAATGTCTTTTACGGTAGAGGTCAGAAAATCCTGGATTGCAGGCAGCAGATAAAACTTGATACGTTGTCGATGAGACGCTCAATGTATATTGAGAGTAAAACTTTAACAAACCAAATGAACTGATGTGTCTCTTAAACCTGGAACTGAATATCCAACTTCATCTGATGACGTAAACTTACAGATTATCACTGCTAAGTTTGGAGAACTGTAAACACTTCTTATGGTAAGTTTGTAACTTAAACCATAAGAAGCGAAACATGAGAAAAGGCATTCAATAATTGGATGAATTTAATCCAGCAAGTCAGCAGGAATATTGCCACCGTTCTCTGCTAGCTTTTGCAGCACAGTCTTGTGTAACCATATGTTCATTTGTGCAGAATCAGCCATTTTTTCCTCAGGACACTCTAGTTCTGCAGCTAATTCCTTACGGGCAGAAAAACTGCTATCCAGACCCAGAAGTTTCATCAGGTCCACGATGGAGACTTTCCAGTTCAGCTTCTGAGAATTGGCACTAGCCATGGCTGCCAAGTTGGCGACCACATCGACTTCTTTGATAGCTTTTACTGGTGGAGCAGATGATACCTCTGGAGTTGATTCAGGGGCTTCAACTGGACGTTCTGGTGCTTCATCAGCATGAGCCTCACCAATACCCAGCTTTGAAAGAATTGATCCGAAAATACTCATAATCAGTACCTAATTGTTTGTGAATAATATTGTTAATAACCAAATAGTCGACCGAGTGTAACAGCAAAAACATACCCTCACCATAGATACCAACCTGGCCACCATCTGCAGGTTAGCGGGTATAAATATTACCACTGAATCTAAGCAGAAATACGGAGGATTATGATAAATTTATATTTCAGGTGGCTCAGAGACAGCCTTATATTCAAGTTTCTCTATCTAGTGCATAAATGCACTATGTTTGGAGCCTAATCCAACCGGTGTAATTCTACACGTCGATTCTGGGCCTTACCTGCACTAGTCTGGTTATCAGCAATTGGCTGGCTTTCACCATAACCCTGGGCTGTCAGGTTATTTTCCAATACACCTTTGCTTATCAGATAAGCGCGTACAGACTCTGCACGTCTTTGAGAGAGATTCAGGTTAGCGCTTTCTCTACCGGTATTATCGGTATGCCCGGCAATTTCTACTCGCAGGCTGCTGTACTTAACGAGAATGGCGACTACACCATCAAGAATAAGCTTTGACTCTTCCAGTAGCTCATCAGAACCAGAACGGAAATTAACGCCTTTAAGAGTAATCGGCGCATCATGCTGACAACCAGTCACATCGACTTTGGTGCCAGGAGCCGTATCGGGGCATAGGTCCATTCTGTTGATCACACCGTCATAATCTGAATCCAGCTCACAGCCAACCAGATTAACTTTTACACCGGCTAAGGTTTCAGGACACATATCTTTGCTGTCGACCACGCCGTCTTTGTCCGAGTCCAGTTC
>JABDQZ010000147.1 GCA_013041975.1 Gammaproteobacteria bacterium | reverse complement strand
ATTCCAGGCATGGAAGAACAGTTAAAAGTACCGGACTTCCGTGAGCAACTGGAACAACAAAGCATCTGTGATGTTGTCAAAAACAACTAGGGATATCAGCTAACCCGCTTGAATTCGGTCTCCCGGCATTTTGGACAGGGAGGAATATGTCCGGCTTTTTTGAAATGTAATTGCTCACCGCATCGGGTGCATTCCAGCGTACCCGGACCTGTGATTTCTCCCGTACGTGAAGGTGCCCTGCGGGCCATTTCAGCGAACTTCTTTAGCTCAACACTGGTTTGATCCGCTACCGAGGCAAACATGTCGAACAGTTTGGTTTCCACCAACTGTACGTCGAAGCGGAACCAGTCTTTAAAATCCTGGCCGGTTTCAACAATAAATGACGCCGCATCCTTGACATCCCTTTCTATATAAGTGGCGATTTTATCTGCCTCTTCACGGGTCAGTTCACCCAGCTCAACAGCCGTTTCCCGTGCATGATCAATAGCATTACCCAGCACGGGAGAAGCCCGGTCACTGACCTTGTTCACACGCTCCAGCATGGTTTCATAGGCCTTTACCATTTTCTCAACTGCATCATTATTCTTTTCGTTCATGTTGGTTCCTCGTTTAGTCCCTGTTCTAATTTTAGTCAATATCGAGCAAAACTGCTTCCAGCCAGGTCGGAATCATTTCGATTAATTTCATATTAAAACCTACCTATGACCTGTTTTCTTCGCATAATAATAAGCTAAAATAGCATTTAAACTTTGAATGAATACCGATCCACCCCTGAATGACAGACCGTATCCGCGAAATTCCGTATAACTACACCTCGTTTTCCGACCGGGAAATCGTCATCCGTTACCTCGGGGAAGATAACTGGACTCTTATCGAGGAACTGCGTGGCTCTCGTCGCACAGGGCGCTCTGCCCGCATGTTGTTTGAAGTGCTCGGAGACATGTGGGTAGTGCAGCGCAATCCCTATCTACAGGACGATCTGCAACAGAATCCCTCTCGTCACCGCCAATTGGTTGAAGCCCTGAACCACCGTCTGGATCAGTTTCAGGATCGCCTGAACAACAACAGCGATGCTGAAAAGCTGCTCTACGCTGCCCGCAAGGCGGTACAGGATTTTTCAGACTGTTTCGAACGCAACCGCAAGTTGCAGCACAGGGTACGCCGCGCTTTGACCGGCATTACACGCAAGGACAATGTCGACTTTGGCGGACTGGCCCGCGTTTCACACTCTACCGACGCGACCGACTGGCGCGTTGAGATGCCGTTTGTGGTGATATCGCCGGATGAGGAAGCAGAGGTGGCAGCTGTCGTCAAAGCCTGCCTGGATTGCGGCCTGACCATCATTCCACGTGGCGGCGGCACCGGCTATACCGGATCAGCCGTACCACTGCATGCCCATACAGCCATTATCAACACCGAAAAACTCGAGCAGCTCTCTGATGTGGTGCAATACAAGTTAGCCGAACTGGACATCAGTTATCCTACAGTGACAACTGGGGCTGGCGTCGTAACACGCCGCGTATCAGACCTTGCATCCACCCAGGGACTGGCTTTTGCCGTTGATCCCACTTCTCAGGATGCCTCAACTATCGGCGGCAACATCGCCATGAATGCCGGCGGCAAGAAAGCTGTCCTGTGGGGAACGACCCTGGATAACCTGGTTTCATGGCGCATGGTCACTCCCGACGCCCAGTGGCTGGAAGTTGAACGACTGCAGCATAATCTGGGGAAAATCCACGACCAGGAACTGGTACGTTTCCGCATTACGCGTTATGCAACAGATGGAATCACCCGGTTGGAGCTTCCCGAAATCATGGAAATTCCCGGGCAGGCCTTCAGGCGCTCCGGGCTGGGCAAGGATGTCACCGACAAATTCCTGTCGGGCCTTCCCGGTATCCAGAAGGAAGGTTGTGATGGCCTGATCACTTCGGCACGCTTCCTGTTACACCGCATGCCTGCCCATGGGAGAACCGTCTGTCTCGAATTTTATGGTACCGATATTTCAAAAGCAGTTCCGGCCATTGTCGAAATCAAAGACTTTGTAGAACAGCAGGACAATGTCCTGTTGCCCGGCCTGGAACATCTTGATGAACGTTATATCAAGGCCGTCAAATACTCGGCCAAATCATCATCACCTGAACACTCAGGACAGCTACCCAAAATGGTACTGCTGGCGGATATTGTTTCCGATGATGAACCCTTGCTGGACAAGGTCACCGCTGCGGTTGTTCAACTTGCCAACAAGCGGGATGCGGAAGGCTTTATTGCCAGCAGCCCTGAAGCTCGGCATCGTTTCTGGCTTGATCGGGCACGAACAGCCGCCATCTCTGCACATACCAATGCCTTCAAAATAAACGAGGATGTGGTCATCCCTCTGGATAGACTGAATGACTATAATCGCGGTATTGAAAGACTCAACATCATGCAGTCAATCAAAAACAAGCAGGCTATCAAGCAGGATGTTCTGGCATTTCTGGATACCGACCTGAATGAACTTTGCCAGTGCGAAGCAGATTCGCAAGAGAACCGCACCATTCTGGCTGACAAACAGGCTGCAGCCAAAGACCTGGTGACTCGCGCCTATGACAAATGGCAGTTCATACTTGAAAATCTTGATGAAAAACCCGAGGTCGCGAATCATTTCCTTGACCACTCCCTGATCGATGCAATCCAGGAGCATGACCTGTTACTGGATCTCATGCTCAGGCGTGAGCTGCGACATTCCTACCGCAAGGAGATTGCTTCACCGCTTAAGGATATTTTCAGCGGCCAGGAACTGGCTGCTATACGCGACAAGCTGGATGAAACTCATCAACTCAAACGCAATTCCCGTCTCTTTGTTGCACTGCACATGCATGCCGGAGATGGCAATGTGCATAGCAACATCCCCGTGCATTCACATGACTATGCCATGCTGCATGAAGCGGATCAGCTGGTAGATCAGATCATGGAGCTTGCCCTGTCTCTCGGTGGCTCAATCTCCGGTGAACACGGCATTGGTCTGACCAAGTTCCAGTACCTTGATGATGACAAAATCGAAGACTTTGTTGCCTATAAACAAAAAGTAGACCCAAACGGTAATTTTAATCGCGGCAAGCTAATGCCTGGCTCCAGCCTCGAAAACGCCTACACACCTTCTTTGCAACTGGTCCAGCAGGAAGCACTGATCCTGGAAGAAAGTGAACTCGGTGAGTTGAATAATGATGTCAAACACTGCCTTCGCTGCGGCAAGTGCAAACCGGTCTGCATGACGCATATTCCCCGCGCCAACCTGTTGTATTCACCTCGCAACAAAATACTGGGAACGGGACTTATCATTGAGGCCTTTCTTTACGAAGAGCAAACACGCAGGGGCCTCGCCGTTCAGCATTTTGATGAAATGAATGATGTCGCAGACCATTGCACGGTATGTCATAAATGCCTTAACCCCTGTCCGGTCAATATCGATTTTGGTGATGTCACCGTTCGCATGCGAAAAATCCTGACCGAGCGAGGCCAGAAACGCTTTAACCCCGGCACCTGGGCAGCCATGCAACTGCTGAATGCCACCGACCCCCTGATGGTCAAGACTTTGCGTCAGCTGATGCTGAAATGGGGCTTTAAGGCGGTCAATCTCACTCACGACCTGTTACGTAAAACCGCCCTGCTGAAGAAACAGGACAAACTGCCTGCTGCAACCACGGGCAGCATAAAGACGTCCGAGCAATTAACCGCCCTGGTCAGCAGGCCAATCCGTGTTGAGCTCCCCAAGCGCTCTTACCGTACCGAACTGGAACTGGAAGACAAAACCCATATTCCGCTTATTCGAAACCCGCAAATTGCTGCCGAAGACTCAGAAGCGGTATTCTATTTTCCGGGCTGCGGTTCAGAAAGACTATTTTCCGATATCGGCCTGGCCACGATTGCCATGCTTTATGAAGCAGGCACAACCACCGTATTGCCTCCCGGATACCTGTGCTGTGGCTATCCCCAGTCCGCCGCAGGCCTGGCAGAAAAAGGTCGACGCATTACCATGGAAAATCGCGTGCTGTTTCATCGTATGGCTAACACGCTCAACTTCATGGATATCAAAACCGTGCTGGTTTCGTGCGGCACCTGTATCGACCAGTTATTCAAATATGAATTTGAAAAAATATTTCCGGGTGCCCGCTTGATGGATATTCATGAATACCTGCTTGAAAAAGGCTTCACGATGACTGGCGAAAGTGAAAGCCAATTCCTTTATCACGACCCGTGCCACAGCCCGATAAAACGTCATAACCCGATCAAACTGGCACGTGAACTCACTGGAAAAGACGTTTTACTCTCTGACCGCTGCTGCGGCGAGGCAGGCACCCTGGGAACGGCACGCCCGGATATCGCCAATCAACTGCGTTTCAGAAAGTCTGCTGAACTGGGAAAAGGCATTCAACAATTAACTGGCCAGAACAAGGCCAGTAATGACAACGTGAAACTGTTGACCAGTTGCCCGGCCTGTAAGCAGGGGCTCACTCGCTATGCTGATGAAACTGGCCTGAAAACGGATTATATCCTTAACGAAATAGCTGAAGAACGCCTGGGGAAAAACTGGCAAAAGGGCTTTATTGAAAAACTGAAAACAGAAGGCATCGAACAAATCCTCCTCTAAAGAAACCTCGCATCCAGTCGAAGTTATTATAACCGGGCACTCAAAACAGCCCTCTGCAAAGACTGGATAACCATGAACCCTTGCTGCAAATACCTGATGGCCTTTTATCTAAGTATCATCATCACAGGAGCGGTATTTGCCGATCATAACATTCAGGCCCTGACAGTGCATGCCTACAGTCAGGAATATCCCTGGACAAAATCCCAGTATCAGGGATTTATTGAGCATCTGTCTGCCAACTCCCACTCTCCAGTAACGATCCATACCGAATACCTTGATACCAAACGCCTGCAATACACTCCTGATTATGCACTGAGCTTTTCAGATTATCTGAAACGAAAATACACTAACTACACCCCTGATGTGATTTATGTCACCGATGACAACGGCTATAGTTTTGCCCGGGACCATCTGCTTTCTCTTTTTCCATCAACACCGGTTTTCTTTTCCGGAGTAAATAACCTAGACATAGCGGATGAAATAGCCTCTCTGCCAATAAAAGGCGTTTTCGAAAAGAAAGATATTTCCGGGAATATTGAACTGATTGAGGAACTTGCCAGAGACAAACATAATATTCTGGTTCTCGGTGACGGATCAAATACCTATCAGGCAATCGAAAAAGAGTTACGCCAGCAACTTGACACTCACGATTCCATTGAAGCCTCGTTTCTGGTTAGTAATAACCTCGAAGAGATTATCCGCATGCTAAAAGGCAGAAATGAAAAATATCTCTTTTTAGCCACTATTGGCAGCATCCATAGCGAAAACGGTGAACTGTTAAGTCTTAATTCAATCATTTCACGCATTCTACAAGTTACTGACATGTCAATCTTCAGCATGGAAGATGCCTATCTGTTTGACGGTGTACTGGGCGGACTGGTTACCAGCGGTAAAGAACAGGGCAAAAGTGCTGCCAGGCTCGCGCTACAATACCTGCAGTCCAACAAGATTAACGCTATAGATAATATTTTTGACAGTCCCAATATCTATCAATTCGACAAAACTGTACTACAGAAACAGAACATCAAATTACCTCCGGAGATCTATCGACAGGCGTTGTTTTACAACATACCGCCTAATTTTTATGAAAAATACCGTACATTAATCTTTATTATTTTCCTCATATTAGCGATCACTATTTTCCTGATGGCCGGATATCAGTTTCGAGCCCGGCGGCATTTAAAACAAAAGAATCGCAAAAAAGAACTCATACAGATAGAACGCAATGAACGTTATCAGAATGCCATTCTTCAATGGTCTGGTATCAGTTATGAAACCATTGAACAGGCATTCCAGAACGCTACACAGATTTCATCAAGTACCCTGAAAATCGAACGTGTCAGCGTCTGGCTGTACAACGATTCAAAAGACCAGATCGACTGTCATGCGCTGTATTCCCGCTCGCAGGGCCACATCACCGGCCTGACCCTGAAACGCATCGATTTTCCGGATTATTTTGATGCTCTGGACACTGCCCGACCACTGGCTATTGAGGATGCCACAACCCATCCCGCAACAGCCTGTTTTACAGAGATCTACCTGAAGCCTAACCAGATTCGCGCTATGCTCGATATTCCTCTCTATTACAACGGACAGGTTGCTGGTGTGCTTTGCCATGAGCACACCGGTTCAACGCGACTCTGGGAAGATTTTGAGATCGATTTTGCTTCAACCATGGCCAGTATGGTGTCCTTATCGCTTGAAGTCTCCAAGCGTAAAAAAATAGAACAGGGGCTGGAAGAGGAAATTGAAAACAGAACCCGTGAAGCCGTCGAGGCCAATGCTGCAAAGTCCACATTCCTGGCCAACATGTCTCATGAATTACGTACGCCAATGCACGCCATCATGAGTTACGCCAAACTGGTGATGAAATCAGAACTTGACGAAAAAAGTCTGCGTTTTATGCAGAATATTCAAACCAGTGCCAATCGCCTGACTACCCTGCTGGATGACCTGCTGGATCTATCAAAACTTGAGTCAGGTAAAATGGAGCTTGATACTGCTGAACATGACCTGGTTCAAATCATCCAGTTGCACTTGAATGAAGTAAAAAGTCTGCTGAACAACAAGCAAGTTGCAGTGAAGTTTGACCCGCAAGAACAACTCACTGGCTGTTTCGATCGCAAGCTCATTGGTCAGGTGATTACCAACCTGCTTTCCAATGCCATTAAATTCAGCCCTGAAGGCAGCACGATCATTATCCGTGCTTACGCTGAATCACGAGTACTTTCTGATGGACAGGAAGATGTATTGCATTTGGAAGTTATCGACGATGGCATCGGGATTCCTGCTGCCGAACTGGAAGACATTTTTGATAAGTTCATACAGAGCAGCAGCACCAGAACCCAATCCGGCGGCACCGGCCTCGGACTGCCTATCAGCAGAGAAATCATCAGCCTTCACAACGGTAAAATCTGGGCTGAAAGCCCTGTGGAGGGTAATGTCGGATCCACTTTTCATGCCGTCATACCGATCGACTGCAAAATAGCCTAAACATCACCTCGAATAAGGCCAATACGTCTTTTTAAGTTCTCATCATCCTCAAGGTTATTTTTTTCAGCTATCCTGACAGCATCCGCAGCCAGCAACAATCTTTGTTCTTCGTCGAGCATCGTCAGGGCCGCGATGACCTGCGGTTCGTCTTCGGACAGCATCACGGCAACCAGTTCATCTTTCAGAATCAGGCTTTCGGTATCAAGCAAATCAACAACCAGGTCATGCTCCAGCATTGAAAAGTGTTGCTGACGCGCCAGCTCTTCCTGCTGTAGCTCCATCTCGGCTTTGGCATCGCCGCCGGCATGGGCGCGTACGGTTGCCATGATCACTTTGAGTAAATCCCGCAGAGCAGCTTTATTGTTTTCCTGCTGATCCCCCAGGCGACTGGCTGTTTCATAGAGCTTTTCCAGTTCAGCCTTTAAATCCAGTACAACCTGGCTTTCTTCATTGGCCTGCAGACTGATGGCCTGCTGTACCAGCTTTTTGAACTTGCCGAGAAAGGATATGATTTCTTCGTGGTCTAACCGCTGCACTTCCAGCAAATCATCACCGGAGTATTCAGTCACCGGACGCGGAAACAGTGGGTTGTCTATTTTACGTTTGAAATGGCGCTCATGACGCCCGGGTCTTTCGCTGAAAGGTATTTCCATAAATTTTGTATGACACTAAAAAACTTGATATCGCTCTATATTACATCAACATATCAAACGCTGATGAACCTTTTAAGTTAAAATTGCGTAATGAAATCCAGCGAACCTATTGAAAAAATCTCTATTGGCGACAGTGAGATCACCCTGTTGGGCACAGCACATGTTTCCAAAGCCAGTGCCGATGCAGTAAAAAGCCTGCTCGAAACAGGTGAATACGATGCCGTCGCAGTTGAACTCTGCCCCGCCCGTCATAATGCCATTGTGAATCCCGATGCGCTGGCACAAATGGATCTTTTCAAGGTAATCAAACAGGGAAAAGCCGCCATGGTGGCTGCCAACCTCGCCCTGGGGGCCTATCAGCAACGCCTTGCAGAACAGTTTGGTATTGAGCCGGGTGCAGAGCAACGTGCCGCTATTGATAGCGCCCGTGAAAACGGCTTCCCGGTTCTACTTATTGACCGTGATATTGGTATCACGTTAAGGCGAGTCGCGCACAATGTCCCCTGGTGGCAACGCATGGGCATTGTTGCCGGCCTGTTATCCAGCATCATTTCTCGTGAAGAAGTCAGCGAAGACGAAATCGAACAACTCAAGCAGGGTGACATGCTGGAAACCACGTTCGCCGAATTCGCTGAAGAACGGGAAGACCTTTACAAACCCCTGATTGACGAGCGTGACCAGTACATGACCGCCCGTTTGCTTCAGGAGATTCGGTCACAAGGCCATGAAAATATTCTTGCCGTGCTGGGTGCCGGACATGTCGCCGGCATCAAAAATTATCTGCAGCAAGGCATGGATCAACCGGACCAACGCATTACGGAACTCGATCAGCAACCTGCCAAATCGAAAGTCCTGAAATTCATACCATGGATTATTGTAGCCTTGGTACTAACGGGTTTTGCCATAGGCTTCCAGCGCAGTCCGGAACTGGGAATGCAACTGGTACTCGATTGGGTCATTATCAATGGTGGCTTATCGGCAATTGGCGCCCTGATTGCCACCGGACACCCCATGACGATATTAACGGCTTTTGTTGCGGCACCACTGACTTCACTCAACCCGGCAGTCGGTGCGGGCATGGTCACCACAGCAGCCGAACTTTATTTTCGCAAACCCCAGGTAAAGGACTTCGGTTCTTTACGACACGATACAACGCACTGGAAAGGCTGGTGGAAAAATCGCGTTTCGCGTACTTTGCTGGTATTTATCTTTAGTACGCTGGGTTCTGCGATTGGTACCTACCTGGCTGGTTTCAGGATATTTGAAAAACTGGCCAGCTAACGTTACGACAATGCACCAGTTAAGTTTTTATGCCTCTTTTTGCTTAATGGATTTAAAATAACGGGCATCTTCAGTTTTCAGGTGATTTTCGAACCAGCGCACGATGCTAATGATTGGTTCTGCAGGAATATCAGCCTCATCGTCCAACATAGCAGGCATGACAACGCTGTTTATCATGTCAGATATTTCTTCATGGCCAGCCTTGTGATTTTTCAGATCTTTATATCCATATTGCGCGAGTAATTTTTCCTCGAAATCAAAATGCTCATGGATCACTTTGGAAAACTCCAGCAAACTGGAAATCAGCTCCTTTGAACTATCCGACGTTTCAAAAAAATAAACAATCTGGTTCAGCAGACCGATAATCTGTTTATGCTGGCGATCGATTTCATCTATGCCAGAAGTTATTTCTTCATTCCATTCGATAATCATTAGCTTACAGACCCAGTTGCTTGAGATCTTCTAAACACTTAACCACTTCACCAGATAAACGATAAAATTCATCTTCCAGCTCAGGCGACCCTTCAAAATTTCCATTATTACAAAGGGTCATGATAGTCCCTGCCTGTATATGGAACGCCTTATGAACCTCGATGAGTTTTTGAAAAGCTGGATACTTTTCATAGGTGCCCGATGCAGACGAATAAATCCATTGTCCAAGCTGACACTGATCATCCTGAATAATTATCGTTGGCGAGACGTAAGAGCGTTCATGATCACGGAACAAGGCTTCCACCATAGTACGCCATTCAAGATGCTTGATAATTTCTTCGTCAAAATCCACTTTCAGCCTCAATCATAAATGCCCCACCAGAAACTGGTGGGGCAAGGGAGGTATCATGAAGAAAATAATACCCGTGTGTGGAACTGATCAAGTGATCCACACCTATTTAAGAATATCGCCATTCTCTTATACTTTATATTGTGGTTTTCCTGAAATTTGACCAAAACCTGTGAGACAAATGGTCGCAGCCGTCATTTATACAGGGTTAAACTGGCTGTTTTACGATACCGGGCATCATATCAAATTCAGGTTTTGCCTTGCTTAGTCGATTATTTATATGAATAGCAGCTATCAGGTGAATAAACGGTCGACAGAGCAAACTCTGCGAAGACAGATGCCGGGAAAAGTCCTTGAATCATGAATCAACGAATTAAATTACCCATTAAATTTATTGCGGTTTTATTCACGGTTGTGATTTTCATCATGATCGCGCTTGGATACCAGGTGCTAAGTAGCCACCAAGACCTGGAATCAATCCAGTCACGCACATTTAGACTACAGCATCATAGTGAACAATTAACTTACCTGAATGAAGTGCTTACCATGTCAGCTCGCATGGCGGCCGAAACTTCCGATCTCTATTGGGAAAGACGCTATTTCAAACACGTTGAATTGCTGGATGATATTTTACGTGAGACCGCACTTTTATCCGGTGAAATTTATCAGGAATGGGCTGATCAAACTGCACTTGCGAACGCAAAGCGTGTACAAATCGAAACGCAAGTCTTTAGCCTGATATCTGAAGGTAAAGCCCCAGAAGCACAAGTCCTGCTCAACAATGAGGATTATGAAATCTACAAACAGAACTACGCTGCCGCAATGAGGGCCTTACAGCATGACCTGGAAACCAAAATAGCATCCGACATCAACAAACACGAACGCTCAGTTTATATCGCTGGCATTCAAATTATTATCTCAATCCCCTTTCTTATATTGATCTGGATAAGAATAGTGAGTTTGCTGAAACAATATCGGCAAGTCACTGAAGACTCCCAGCAAAAACTACTCGAAGAATATGATTACAGCAGAATGTTATTTGATACCTCACCTATCGGGTTGGCCCTGACTGATATGCAGGGTAAGCTGGTTGACTCTAATCCTGCCTATCACAATATTATAGGCTACACGCAAGATGAAATTGAAAAGCTTTCCTACTGGGATATTACACCTAAAGAATTTGAAGAGCAGGAAAAGCAACAGCTAGAAGCGCTTCAGAAAACACAGCGCTACGGTCCTTATGAAAAAGAATACCTACATAAGAGTGGAGCGAGAATTCCGGTATTACTCAACGGCTTGATTATCAAGAAAAACAATATCCCGTTTATCTGGTCTACGATTGAGGATATATCCATTCGTAAAGAAGCTGAAAAAGCCTTAATTGAAGCTAAAAACCGGGCTGAAATAGCCAACAAAGAAAAAAGCCGTTTTCTTGCCAACATGTCTCATGAATTACGAACACCCATGCATGCTATTTTAAGTTTTTCCAAACTGGCAAACAAACGCATCAACGACGAAAAAACATCAAGGTTTTTGGATAATATTGAAGCAAGTGGGCAACGTTTAACAGGCCTGCTTAATGCTTTATTGGACTTGTCCAAAATCGAAGCCGGGAAAATCGAGCTTGTCTATAGCAAGCAAAACCTCTTTCAAATTACTCAACAGTGTATTTCCCACATCAGCAGTCTTCTGCAGGAAAAAAAACTTTCTATTAACCTTGATAGTGATGAGGAAATTACAGCCTATTTCGATCCTGACTTAATGTCTCAAGTCATCATCAACCTGTTGTCAAATGCCATTAAATATAGTCCTGAGGGTGATTCAATTACTATCAAACTGACCAGTATCGAAGCTCTACCTGATACTAATTTCAATGGCATTGTTGAATGTGTAATTTCCGATAATGGAATCGGCATTCCTGCCGATGAACTCGAATCCGTTTTCGAAAATTTTACTCAAAGCACCACTACCGACACTAAAGCAGGGGGAACGGGGCTGGGACTTCCCATTTGCCGTGAAATTATCAATATGCACTATGGTGCAATTTGGCTGGAAAGTCCGGTTCACGAACATGAATACGGAACTGGGGCTCATTTTATTATCCCGAAAATTCATTCTGAAAACATCACAGATAATGCTGATAAAAATAATATGTCGTAATCAATACACTGATAATGATGACTATGATGCGAACATGCGTTTGCGACAAGCTACGTGAATAATGTGCTGCCAGGTAACCACCGGCCAGTGAACCCAGTAACACAATACTGCCTTCATACCAGGCAATCACATCATCGAGCATGAAAATAACGACCGCAATTAATGAAACAACCGATGAAATCAGCAACTTGATGCCATTCATCTCATTGATATTGCTATAGCCTGCCAATGACAGGTAACTCAATATTACGATACCCAGACCTGCATTGAAAAAACCTCCATAGGTTGTTACAGATAACAACATCAACACCGACAAACCTTTGGCAATCACACTGGCATGACGGTGTTTCATATCAAGCCATGCAAAAAAGCGGTTAATATTTTCTCCGTATATGAAAAGCAGCGTGGCAAACAGCAATAACCAGGGGATCGCCTGCCTGAAGAGTTGCTCCGGTGTTTGTAGCAGCAACCATGCACCTGCCAATCCACCTGCCAGGCTGATAAATATGATTCCCGGTAATGCTTTTTTATGCGCAGAAAGCTCTTGCCTTAATGCCCAGGTTCCGCTGATGTAGCCGGCACTGACAGCGAAGGTATTGGTGGCGTTGGCACTGATTGGCGGAACACCGGCGATTAGCAATGCCGGAAATGTAATGAAGGTTCCGCCACCGGCGATTGAATTTAGTATTCCACCGAGCAGACCGGCAGTGAAAAGCAGCAGGGATTCGATTGGCATCAGAAGAGAAGATTTTTAATAGTGAGGGGGTATTTCTGCAGTGCCAGTCTCTGATTGTTGTTCTGATATCTGCTTGATTTGGCCGTGCAGATACTTGACCTGCTGTTGCAGGATGTCTATCTGGCTTGCCTGTTCAGCGACGGTTTTGTTCAGGTGATCAATAGCATCTTCCTGAAACACCAGGCGGCTTTGCAAGTCTTCTATTATGTCTGCTGAATCACTCATAATTTATTCCGCTTTATAGCTCATGTGCCAATGATAAATACTCACCGGATTGCATTTCCAGCAAACGACTGACAGTACGCTTGAACTCAAATGCCAGCCTCTCACCACTGTATAATTTTTCCGGCACGACTGCGGCACTGATCAACAGTTTTATATGATGATCATAGAAGATATCAATCATCGAGATAAATCGCCGTGCGCAGTCATCCTGGCTGCCATCCAGTGCGGGCACATCATCCAGAAATACTGTCTGGTAAGTACTGGCTATTTCCAGGTAGTCACTGGCATGACGCGGGCCATTGCATAATTGTTCAAACGAGAACCAGATAACATCCAGTCCTTTTCTTTTGTAGAACAGGGCACGATTGGCAATATCGAGACTGCCACCTGTCTGGATATCCTGGTTTCGAGTCAGTTCATTGAATTCCTGCATGAACTGTTCATCTGCAGTGAATCCGCTTATCAGAAAATAAACCGGTAACTGTTCAAGAATCTGACGACGATAGTCATGGCCACCACCCACATGAATCACTTGAGTTTCTGTTTCCAGTAATCTGATTGCCGGTAAAAATGAGGCTCTCTGTACACCTTCGTTATAAAGGTTTTCGGGCAACCTGTTGGAGGTGGTTACCAGTGCAATTCGGTGTGTGAACAGACCTTGCAGCAACTGGGCCAGTATCACGGCATCGGCAATATCCACCACATGAAATTCATCCAGAAACAGCACATCAAATTGCTTTGCCAGCTTTGAGGCTATAAAAGGCAATGGATCTTTTTTACCGGAATATTCTCCAAGCCAGCCATGCACATCCTGCATGAAGGCATGAAAGTGCTGTCGACGTTTAGTGTCGCTCTGCAGACAATCATAAAGCAAATCCATAATCCAGGTTTTACCACGACCAACACCACCCCACAGGTAAAGCCCTTTTACCAGGGGCTTTTTGGATGAAAAGAAAAATGAACCTTTCGGTGCTGGTTTTAAGTATTCGTTATAGAAACGATCCAGATGAGGCAAAGCCTGTAACTGGAATTCATCGCTTTGGAATTCACCAGTATGTGTGAGTTGTTGATAATAGTCAGAAGGCAGCTTCAATTACGGGCCAGCAAGATGAGTACGATAACAAAAAGTACTACAAGCCCGATGGGAAACAAGACGCCCTGCCAATCTTTATTTTCGGCCTTCTGGCTTTTTTCCATGGCCTGCTTGATGCCGGGGCGAAACAGGAAAAACACACCCAGACCAATTGCTCCCAGTAATAGTTGTTCCCAAACTTCCATGACTGTTACCTGAAAAAAGACTATTCGCCTGAATAGCGATCATCAAGGTTGGTTGGACACAATACATTACGCATGGTGCCAATCAGTTCCAGCAACTGGTCGTTGCGGATGCGGTAATAGATACGATTAGCCTCCTTACGGGAAGTCAGAATGTTCTTGTTACGCAACTGCTCAAGATGCTGGGAAATATTACTCTGGGATGTACCGGTCTTTTCAACGATTTCACCAACGGATAATTCTGTATTGCCGAGAGTGCAGAGAATCTTCCACCGCAGGGGATGAGCCATTGCCTTGAGCGCATTGGCTGTTAGTGTTGTGTCTTCCACATTAGCCTGGTTTACTGTTTCGTCGTTCATTCTACTACCCCTCCATGACCGGCTCGTCTACACGGACATAACCGCTCATGTCCTTTGCTATACAAATAATATCACTTATTTCGCCATTAATATCAGATATGGCGGTTCGTGAAAAAAGAATGGGTATTCGCACACCCTGTTTGGTGACAAAACGGGCCTCAATGGCCTTAAGTGCTCCTGCCCGGATCAAAGCCTCCAGCCAGGTTCCCATGAAAGCACCTGCCTGTTCATCATCTTCTTCCTCGAACACATCACCAATGGACATATCCTGCAATTCATCAGTTTCATAACCCAGCATATTCAATGCCGCCGGATTGACCTCCTGAATCTTTCCAGTTGGATCGAGCAACAGCAAGGCTTCGCCCATATGTTCGATAATATTTTCCAGATGCAGTTTTGTCTTGTTCAGTTCAGCCGTTCGTTCTGCAACCTTTATTTCAAGGACCCGGTTCATTTCACGTTCTTTTTCGATCAGGCGGAAATAGGTACTGATTTTGTTGATGAGCTGGTTATCATCAATCGGCTTGAGCAGGTAGTCAACGGCACCCACTTCGTAACCTTTTTGCTGAAATTCTTCTGTCTTGAAAGCCGCGGTCAAAAAGATAATGGGAATATCGCGAGTTTTCTTGCGAATCTTGAGCATGGAAGCTGTCTGAAAACCATCCATCTCCGGCATTTGCACATCAAGAATAATCAGGTCAAGATCATTTTCAGCAAGTGCAATTTCAAGTGCCTGCTGCCCGGAAAGGGCCTCATCGATTTCAATATCCATGTGACGCTCAAGCAAGGTACGTAGCGTAAACAGGTTATTCTGATTGTCATCAACAATCAGCAGTTTGAAACCTGTATAACGTTTGTCACTCATACCTTACGACTTCGGGCTATTTTCAAGAAACTTTTTAAATGTTTTTTCAAGCTCGGCCGGATCAATCGGTTTTGCCAAATAGGCATTGGCACCGCCATCCATACAGGCCTGCATTTCATTATCATCATGAGAACCCGTCAACGCGATGATTGGCAGCTCGCCACAATGAAACTCTGATCTTATTTTCTTCAGGGCTGCATACCCATCTGCAGATGACATTTTCACATCGATGAGAATGACCGAAAATGTCTCTTCTTCCAGTACTTCCAGCGCTTCATCGATATCGCCAGCTCCGGTTACCGTCAACGACCAGTTTTCCAGCAAGGTGGTCAGGGACAGCAGATTAGGTACATCTGACTCGATAATGAGCACGTTGAAGCCATTAAAGTCTATCTTATCATTTAATGCCTGCAACTGACCTGAATCAATCGCCGGCTCATCGACACCGACCTGCTCGTCAACGATCGTTTCGCGATCAAACACCAGCGGCAGTCTCAAACGAAAATCAGCACCTTTTCCCGGTTCGCTTTTCAGATCGATATGCCCACCCAGCAGGTGTGCCAGCTCCCGACTGATACTTAATCCCAGCCCGGTACCACCAAAACGTCTGCTGGTAGACCCATCAGCCTGCTTGAAAGCCTGGAAAACGAGTGACTGTTTTTCTGGCGCAATTCCGATGCCGGTATCACGTATGCTGATACAAACAGGCAACTGTGAAGACTGATCATCTTCTATACGGCACAAGGAAACTGTCACCCCTCCCTTATCAGTGAACTTTACTGCATTCGAAAGAAAATTTTTCAATATCTGCCTGAGTTTGTCAGGGTCGGTGTTAATCGTTGATGCCGCTTTCCAGTCAATTTCAAGTTCGAGAAACAACTGTTTCTCATCAAACTGGGGCTGCATCAGACTCACCAGGTCTTCCAGCAAGGCCGGAAGGTTGATGTTTTCCAGGTTCAGCGAGGCCTTGCGCGCTTCTATTTTTGATAGATCGAGAATATCTTCGATCAGTAACTGCAAATCCTTACCTGCCTTGTGGATCACTTTTGCCTGTTCTGCATTTTCCTGGGGTAAAGCCGTTTCCTTGTCAGCCAGCATTTTGGACAACAGCAAAATCGAGTTTAATGGCGTGCGCAATTCATGGCTGACGTTGGCCAGAAACTGTGATTTGTAGCGGTTTGATTCTTCAAGCTCGCGGGTATGGCGAATCAACTGCTTGTTGTTGGCGATATGCTTGGATGCCAGCCGTGTGAGCTTATCGCTTAAGGATTTGAGCTCGTCTGTCCATGTCCATTTGAAAACCACTTTTTCATCATCTTCGAGAAGGCGGGTGACACCATCAGTAAATTCATAGCCAACTTCATCGGCCCGTTGTGCCAGCCAACGCGCCACCAGCCAGGCGATCAACATCAGTGCCAGAATCATACCACCAACGCGTAAAATCAACTGGGTGCTCAAATCAGCTACCGGTGAAGCATCAACAACACGCCCTGCCCATAATGGGCCTGATGATTCTGTCTGAATCAATGGCACCCAGATCACCTGCTGTTTGTTGTCATCATCTGTCCAGAGAAAGGGCTTACCTTCCGGAAAAGATTGATCAATGCCGGGAAAATCCTTATAAGCGGTGGATCCCGTTTCTGCCTGCCTGGACACTTCAAGATATCGGCCATCATCATATGCCCAGAAGGTTTCGGTAAAACGCCGGGCCATACCACCAATATCAACCGTCATCACCACGACACCCACGACGCCAAGTTCCGGAACAATCCCCATCGGGGCAGTCAGGTTCAGGTTCATGAATCTGCGCGGATCTGTTGCCTTCTGTTGAGGGCGTAACCTGACTTTACTGATACTCACTCCAAGCCTTTGCGAGCCAAGGGTCTCATTAATCAGCTCGGACTCGGGTAATACGGGCGCCTGCAGCGTAGGATTCCATTCAGCTGTTTGCCGTTCACGCTCCAGCCAGAACCTCAGATTACCCTCGTTATCGAGAAACTGAATTTCTATGACATCAAGCTGATCGGGCAGAATGCGATTGATCCATTCCGTATATCGGGTACGAACAACATCGACTTCGCTTTCCTCTTCGGTCTCGACCTGACCGAGCATGACATGAGGCTCGGGCAGTTTCGCCAGCAACTTGAGCATTTCCTGGCGTGACACCAGGTGCTGATCAAGATCACGGAAGTCGGAACGCAGGTCCTGCAGATACAGTTCGCGGTTCAAAGAGCCCAGCATATCCAGCACCCGCGGGAAATTGGATGCCATAATGATCATCAGCGGCAGCAGGGCAAACGCCAGCAGGACGAGTAATATCTGAGTACGCAATTTCATAATTTACTCGCCTGGGATCAGGATCAGAGGGCTTTTACCAGCTCCAGAACCTGTTCGGCATGACCTTTTGGGGTGACGTTATACAGGGCATGCCTGACAATGCCTTCAGCATCTATGATAAAGGTTGAACGCACAATACCCATTTTCTTTACGCCGTTTTTCTCTTTTTCCTGCCAGACGCCAAAAGTTTCACACATTTTACCATCGACATCAGCCAGCAGGCGCACCGTCAGTCCATACTTGTCACGAAAATTGCCGTGACTGATACAGTTATCCTTGCTGACACCTACAATTTTGGTATTCAGCGTCTCAAATTCTGACATCAGGTCAGTAAATTCCGTTGCCTCTATGGTGCAACCGGGCGTGTCGTCTTTCGGATAAAAATAGACAACATAATTTTGCCCGATACAATCGGACGACTTGATGATATTCATATCAGAATCCGCTAATTCGAATTCCGGCGCCTTGTCACCTGGCTGGATCATAATTACTACCTCCTAAAATTCACGTATCGTTATTGTTTTAAAGATCAGAATGTATGCGTGCCGTCCTTTTGAGTCAACTTTGCGATCAACTCATGACAATTTTCAATGCAGCGTAACTTAATTCTGTTAGAATCGCGCGGCTAGTTCTCAGTGGAAACCCGTCATGTTTAATCTCACCTGTCCCGGCAAACAATGTGTACGCAACGACACGCTTTCCGGATTAACCGTTGCTTTGGCTC
>JABDQZ010000146.1 GCA_013041975.1 Gammaproteobacteria bacterium | reverse complement strand
TTAAGCGCTGCTGCAATTCACGGTAATAAAAGCCAGGGTGCACGAACCCGTGCACTTGCTGCATTTAAAGACAAAACCATACGCATTCTAGTGGCAACTGATATTGCTGCACGTGGCCTGGATATTGACCAGTTGCCCCATGTCATCAATTATGAGTTACCCAATGTACCAGAGGACTATGTTCATCGCATTGGCCGTACCGGCCGTGCAGGCAACGAAGGGGAAGCCATTTCACTGGTTTGTGTTGACGAACTAAAGCTTTTAGCGGATATAGAAAAATTACTGAAACGTGATATCCCAAGAAAAATCATACCCGGTTATGAAGTTGATCCATCGATAAAGGCCGAACCTGTTCAAAAGGGAAGAAACAACAAGCAGACCAATCGGCGCAAGGCTTCAGGTTTCTCAAATGAACACAAGACACCTGCAAAATCGGGTAATAAAAAACGAAACATAAATCGAAATGGTAAAAATAAAGAAAATCAGGGGAATTCGTTTAAATCGTCAAATAAAACATCCTCAAAACAGGCTCAGTCTAATACAAGAAATGCAAAACCTAAAAAAGCCAGCAGGGTAGCATCCATACTAGCGGGCTAGTGAGTCTCAGTTATCCCAGCCTGGATAGATCAATAGCTATGACGACTGCACGACCATTGCTAGCTGTTGCATTTACCTGGGAAATAAAAGACCAGGTTAACTGCTGCCTGAAAATAAATTTCCCAATTTATCCAGGTAATTGAAAAGCTTTTTTTACGCTAGAATATGATCATATTAACGGGAGATGTGCATGTCTATTCAACTCAATGTTCTTGATGGTCCACTGAAAATCTGCGGCACTTCACCCAAAACAGGTTTTTACCGGGATGGCAGTTGTCGCACCGATGAAAATGACCATGGTTCTCACACAGTTTGCGCCATTGTAAATGATGATTTTTTGTCCTATTCCAAATCCAGGGGTAATGATTTAACCACGCCTGTGGAACAGTTCGATTTTCCAGGACTAAAAGACGGTGATCAATGGTGTGTGTGTGCGCTTCGCTGGAAAGAAGCCCATGAAGCCGGTGTTGCACCTAAAATCGTTTTACATGCCACGCACAAAAACGTACTGAAAATCATTGAGCTGGATATGCTGTTACCCTTTGCAGTTGATTTACCTAAAAACTCCTAGCTCAGCTTTTGGTTGAGTAGTAGCCGACACATTTAAACCAGCATCACAAAACGAACAAGCATTATAATAATATAGATTTCATTAAAAGGTCTTTATCAAACCCACGCTAACCATCGACTTGTCATATTCATAGCGGTCTTTCGATGAAGTATTATTGGTGAATTGAAGCTTTGAGGAAAGTTTAAAACTTGAATCAATAAGATAACTTGCACCCAGGATCAACTTCCAGCGCTCATCTTCTCTATCCATCGTGGTTGATACGGGAAAGTCACTAAAACGATAAGACAAATCACCACTCAAGTGCCATTTATCATTAAGAAAATGAGTCAGCTTGCCACGTAGCGTATGACGCGTCGGTGAATATTCATAAGTATAACTTGTACCTACCAAATCACCTCTATCGTTTAACTCCAGTTCATAAATGAATTGCCTGATATTTTTACTTGATGCATTGCGATATTCTAGAGTAGCCCGATGACGAGAGCCTTCCAAATAGTCGTAGATAACGTCATCACTGGCAATATCTTCATAGCGATAACGAAGATATATTCTGTCCGAACCTGAAAGACTTTTGTAACCTTTCATATCCAGCATCGCAAAACTGATGTAGTCCTCATCACCATATAATATTTTTGACAATTTAAACTGCAAACTTGTCTTCCAATCATCGAGTTTGAAGGTCTTTTTCAAACCCAAGCCCAAAAGATCCAGGTTTGCGCTGTCCAAATCACTGTAGTCCAGCATATAGACAGACGCATTTGCTATCCAGCCATTATCTCTTTTGCCTGCAACAAGATAATCTGCAGCAGCGTAAACATCATAAAAAGAATCAGACTCATTCAATGCGGACTCACTTGATACAGAGACAACATTGTCATCGTAACCGAAGTTGGCAAATGCTGTGACTTTGGATCGTTTCTCTCCTTTCGATAGGAGCTTTAATTGTTGTTGTGAAATTTTCGTGAGCTTTTTGTCCCTGCCAGAATTAACCACAGAAGTGAAATACTCGCGTGCTAATTGCCATTGTTTCTGCTTAAGAGCAATAAGACCCAGGTTATAATCTGCAAGATCACGCATCGCATCGGTTTTGTATGTCAGCTTGAAAAGCTTTTTCGCATCTTCATAGCGCCCTACCTTGTAATAACTGCTGGCAAGGTTGTATTGCAAAGAAACGCTGTTCATGCCTTGCTTCATTGCGGATTCAAAATATCTAACCGCGGTCTCATTTTCACCTGACTTAAATGCCTGGGTTCCTAATTCAAAATCAGTCTCGGGAGAGGCTTGAAGATTAAGCGAAAACAAGAAGAGTGATGTAAATAAAGTGAAAGAGAATCTAGACATTTTTTACTACCAATTCATCAGAACAATTCCAAACAAATCATCAATGAAACAACTTGTAACATTTTGTAATTCATCAGACATTTCGAGGAAACCTTTACCGACTAGATTATCAATAGTGAGAGGGCTTTGCCACCCCTTGGCCATCTCGCTAAGCTCTGTGTCACATGAAGGTCTGCTTTATCGTGACACAGAGTGGCTTGATGTTTATGCACATGGAACACATTTAATTTTAGAACATTGGTAATAGTGATACCAACGAATTTAGAGGATGAAATTATGAAAAAAATTATTTTAGCGACTGTCATTGCAGTGACTTTTGTCAGTTCTTATGTTTTTGCTCACCATCCAGCAGCTGACATTGTCGATCCTGAAATTTACGCAATGATTGATGAAAACACTGCGGATAGCCCACACGCGGACCTGGATGTAGATACCATGGGTAGTGATGACAATATGGATGGTTCTGTGGATGCCGCTGGAACAGGTTCCAGAGCAGCTGTGGAACCTGATGTTGGTCAGGCTGCAGGAGGTCCACGCAGTTAAACTGTTTCGCGTTATTTGCTGACATCAAAGAGGCACCTGATTTAACAGGTGCCTTTTTTAAAAAAAAGCCCACGCGAAATTTAGTGGGCTTCGAAGGGAGAATAAATCAGTAAAAGCTATCGAAAAATAGATTATTAGCCCAAGCATACATTTCCTTGTAGTTCTCTCTGGACCACTCTTTAGCCTCGCCAATGTGTTTAAGTTTCATAGAAGAAACTCCGTCATAAGCAAAGTTCGCAGTCAGCCACGATGCTTCATTGTAGGTGATTGGGCTATAACAAGCTGAATTAGTCGTAATATTTTCTAAACGTTCAAAACTGTATATAGACAAATTGTATAGCGAACGAACAATTGCATCTGCACAGACTTTAGCTTGAGAATTTGCCATGTGCGCTGATTTTGGCTGATTTGTGGCCTGGGCATCGCCAATAATGTGGACATTGCTAAATATTGTTGATTCATAACTAATAGGATCAACAGGTGCCCAGTCTCCATCAGTCAAACTGGCTGTTTTCAATAGCCTGTTAGCTTTTTGATTTGGGATAATGTTGAGCACATCAGCCTCAAATGTTCCATCTGATGTATATACTTCCCTGGCATTTGAGTCGACTTCATTAATCTTTACGTTAGTATGATAATCAATAATATTACTATAGATGCCATTAAATGCCTTGGAAAAAGTGTGTTTCTCCGCCTGAATACCCTCATTGGCATCTAATACTATGACATTCCCTCCACCTCTACGCTTCAGCATATCAGCGACTACACAAGCTCGTTCATAAGGCCCGGGTGGACAACGATACGGTGATTTTGGAATTGACATCACGAAGGTATCACCCGCTTCCATTTCCGCCAGTTGGTTTTTTAGAATGTTGGTCTGGCTTCCTGCAATCCAGGCATGAGGAACCTTTCGAAAGTCATGGCCAGAAACTTTTTTAAACCCGATACCCGTGGAGATAATTAGCTTATCGTAACTAATGGATTCCCCATGTTTCAAATCAATCTTTTGAGCATAGCTATCAATATCTAACACTTTATCTTTAAGATGTTCAACACCATATTTCTGCTTGAGAGTCTCATAATACAATCTTAGATTCTTTAGCTTTTGTCTTTCATTCAAAACGAGATTGCTCATGACACAGGAGGTATGCTGCTGCAGCGGGTCTATCAACGTTACTTTAATATCACCATTACTCCATAAGCGAAGGTATTTAGCCGCTGTCGCTCCTCCAAAGCCACCACCAATCACCACAACATGCTTAGAAGAGTGGGTATTTGCAAAGATAGATGAAGGTGATGAAGCCACGCCTAAAGAAGCAATACCTAGATTTTTTATAAATTTTCTACGGTTAATCGTCATTTTCTTATCCCCTATTTATCCTCTTCCTGTTCTTCTTCATCTTCAGACTCCTGCAAGTCTGTTACCTTTAAAGAATCATAGAACCTGGCTATTCTTTCGATTTGTTCCTGGGTATATCCCATTGCTTGATGATCCATAATATTTTCAAGTGAATCCTCACCTCGCATATCATTGAGATCCTCAACTAAGTCCTTATAACTTTCGTCATTTAGGCCATCCATCTCTCCTACAGCCATGCCATAGGTTCCGTGACACTGTGCACATTGAGATGCCAGTAAACGATTAATTGTTGTGTCTTCTGCAAAAGAAAACTGAGACCACACCGTAAAAAGTGCTGCAACCATAATTACTTTTTTTGACTGATACATGATCACTCCTGAATACCAAAGATACTTTTAAGAGCTCTTAACTTCGCGTAAGAACTGACTGAGTCAATTCGTGTGAATTTTTCCCTCAAACGTGAATTGAATTATAGTGTGAAATTTTCCCACGTCAAGTAGCCAGACTGTGAACCAGACCACAAAATCAAAAAGACATTAAAATCAAAGTTATTTTTTAGTAATTTTCCTCAAAAAGCGACCGCTCTTCGATTAGGAATGTATTAGTGGTTAATACCGAAAAAAGGCAGGTGTTAATTATCTACAACTAATTTTTTTCATTGAAATATCAAAGGAGATGCTCATGGCTCAGCGTCTTCAGGTAATTCTGGAGCCTCAGGTAACTCCAACTCTTCATACTCTGGGATCTCGGGCAATTCATATTCCGGGGCTTCAGGTAGCTCCGGGGCTTCATACTCGGGGATCTCGGGCAATTCATACTCCGGAGTTTCAGGTAGCTCCGGGACTTCATACTCCGGAATCTCGGGCAATTCGTACTCCGGAGTTTCAGGTAGCTCCGGTGCTTCATACTCCGGAGTTTCATACTCTGGAATCTCGGGCAATTCGTACTCCGGGGTTTCGGGTAGCTCCTGTGCTTCATACTCTGGAGCCTCAGGCGATTCGTCATCTGAAACTTCCAATTCTGATGTTTCTGGCAACTCTATCTTTTCGTCTCCAGACGTTTCAGATGAGTCCTCTTCCGGATTTTCAAGTTCATCGGATTTTTCTTGCTCCTCAGTCTCGGAATCTACCTCATCATATTCAGGCTCTTCAGTGGACTCTTCCTGATTTTCTTCATAACGTTCATCAGAGTCTTCTTGTTTTTCACGTTCATTTGTCTCGACAACCTCATAATCTATTTCCGGGTATCCGGCACGTGCATGTATTTCATCCAGCTCAATTTTTTCAATTCCGATAACATCGGGTTGTTTGTCTGTGCGATGATCAAAAACAAGATGTACGAGATCCCCAACCTCCGGCCGTAGTACTTTTTCCGATAAAGCTATTTTTGGCCAACCAAACAAACGTACGCCCGAATTATCGACATGCTCAACAACACCCTGCAATGAAGCCACTTTACCTGGCAACTCACTACTAGCGGTTGAGTGTGAACGAGACATCACATCTTCTTCCGCCTGTTCTATGCGAGTGACAAGAACGGCATTGCGCTCCAGCCTGAAGCCGCTGACCCTGACATTATCACCCCGAGATAATTCATTGATGTCAATACCGGCAGTCCCACGACTGATTCGTATGCGTTGTCCGGCTACATATGCCACACCTGTATTTTTTTCTATTGCTTCTACAGCCCCAACCACCTCATGGCGAATCTGCATGGCACTGGCTGTCAGTCTTCCCTGTATTTTATCAATTTCCACCTGGGCAATTTGGCCGATTCTCAATAGCTCCAGATCAGTTATCTTATTATCAATGACAACTTGAGTTGAATCATCAAAATGAATTTCAAGGCCGTTAACACAGACACTGGCAAAACCTGTAATAACGCCAACGACCGTCATCTCCTGGGTAATTGCAGGTGCACCAGTACCACCCAGACCTTCACTACGTCCCGTCCCTCCAATACCATCAAGAGGACCGGAATGACCAGTACCACCAATGCCCTCTTGCCTGACAGGTTGCTTGCCCGTACCACCGATACCTTCCTGGAAAGGTTTCAAATGAGACAATGCACAGGGATTGGCTGCCAACACCCCTGAAAACACCATGGATATCAGGCAAATACCCGCAATTTCAATTCGTTTCCAGCTGGCATAATTCATTTTTCAGTTTCATCCCGGGGCTGCTTTAGTGGTGTATGGTAGATATAGACACCGACTGTCATCTGCTCCAGGTCTTCAGCAGATTTTCGAGATTGTTTTTTCGCTGACCGGTTAACGTTTTTCAAAAACTCCATTGCCTGTTTGCCAGAATACTCATCTAACTGCTTGACCACGTGAGAAGGTATTGAATCATAATGAACCATGCGGTCAAAGAAAGGCTGCTCCTCACCCTGAACATTACTAATTGCCGCATTAAGATGGCTACTGATACCACGACCGAGATAATACAGCGATTCCTCTAACCCTTCTTTGGGTATAAAAGCTTCCGTTTTCAGGTAGACGTAGTCATCAATGACTTCAACGGCCCCAGACCTGAGCAGTTCATCCAACACCGACCTTGAGCGAACATCCTTGCTGATGGATTCAACCAGTAATTCAAAACTTTTCATCCCTTTTCGGGGAGATGACCTGGGCAAATCCAGTGGCTTTTTATCCCTACTCAACCATTTTTTTTCTGTCATCCAGACATTAACAATCTGACTTCCAAGAGAAACGGCCTTGGGTACAATCTCAGCTTCGCAGCCGGTGTTACGTAACCGTTTTACATCTTTTCGATGAACACCTGTAAACACACTGATTCGGCTATCCGTTGTTGCTTTACCCTTCACCGGAAAATCAGACACCGCCACTTCAACCAACACCTGTTTAACCATTTCGTGTATCGCTGGCAAAGTCACACCATTGGCGAGCAAAAAGCGGGCTATGGGTCTGAAAATACGACGTGTAACAGCCAAAACTAGAGAGGGATTTTTCGATACTTGATCAACCATGATCTTTAATCATAACAGAAAAATGGGAAATTTTTACACTTTTTAAGCTTAGTTTTAAATATCTGAACTCGCTATTAAGTACTTTACAGTAAAAATAATTATGTCTTTTTTAACTAAAAAATCACTGGTTCACAATTAAGCCTGGAATTGAATGATGAATCGAAAACAACAATAAAAAGAAGCAGGTCAGTGTTTGCTTGCCATCTCGGAAAGGTAATCCAGATAGTCAGCTACTTTAAGAGGTCGGCTAAAAAAGAATCCCTGAAGCAAGTCGCAATCCATACTTTGTAATATCTGTAACTGTTCATGGTTTTCAACTCCTTCAGCGACCACCTTGAAGCCTAGCTGATGAGACATTTCAATAATCAACTTGGCTATTGCCCGGTCCTGCTCTGAAATATGTAACTGACTAATAAATGCACGATCGATTTTGATGACATCAATGGGAAAACGCTTTAGATACGCCAGAGATGAATAGCCGGTGCCAAAGTCGTCAATTGCCAGAGACACACCAATCTCTTTAAGGTCATCCATGACACTCACAACCAGGTCTGGACGAGCACTGGCAGCTTCTTCAGTAATTTCAAGTTCCAGTTTTTCTGGCGGTATGCCAGTTTCTGCCACAACCGCTTTTACAGTATTGATAAAAGATTTTAACTGGAATTGTTGAGCCGATATATTAACTGCGACTGAAGGTACAGCATACCCCGCTCGTTGCCACTCAACCCATTGCGTGCATGCCTGACGCAGCACCCAATCTCCAATGGGATTGACCAAACCGGTTTTTTCTGCAACCGGGATAAAGATCCCGGGCGAAATTATCTTGCCATTACTATGCCAGCGGATTAGCGCTTCGGCACTGAGAATCTGCTCACCCTGCTTTGATAATTTTGGCTGATAATAAAGCTCAAACTCCTCTTTCTCCAGGGCGTTACGCAAGTCATTTTCCACGGACAGTAGCTTTTCAGCTGAGTCTGTCATCTCTGGCTCATAGAAACGATGATTATTGCCTCCATCGTCTAACACTGAGCGTCGAGCCATATCAGCATTCCTGAGTAATACTTGAATGTCTTTCTCATGGGTAAGCGTTTTGGAAATTCCGATACTGCACGAAATGTTATAATCCCTTTCTTCCAGGTTGAAGGGCTTGCTCGTCAGCTTTTCTATTTGCGCGATAATCTGTTTAATGAGGTTATCATCTTCAGCATCCTTGATAACCATCACCCAGTTAGAGCTACCTATACTGAAGAGGTATATATCAACCTGGCAGTAATCCAGGATTTTTTCTAACGATCTGGAAAACTTATTAATTAAAGCATCACCCTGGATATGACCATAGGTTCCACTGATCAGGCCAAGGCGATCGAGTGTGAGCCATGCCACATAAAAAGGATTAGTGGAATTATGCTGATCAACAAGCCTTTCAGACCACAATTGAAGACTACGCCTGTTAGGAAGATCAGTGAGAGGCTCGAAATGCGCACTATGGAATAATTTTCCCTGGTCTCTCATTCGAAAGTAAATGATGATCAATAATAAACCTGCTACCAGCACCATAGCGATATTGAATGTTATTTGAATTTTATTGAGGTTCTCAACCTCTTTCTGCGTCTGGGAGCTACCTTGGGCCAGGCGGTTGCGTACTTTCTGGTTCCAATCGGTAAGTTCAGTATTTGCCTGCTGAGCGTAAGCAGATGCTTCTGCAAGATGTTCACGTAATATATCCCAATCCCGTCCTCTACCCTTTTGCATCTCATTGTGAAAGTTTTCTGCTGACTTTTTGTAGTTTTCAACATAACTGACAAGAAGCTTTCCATCAGCAGCATGTTGACCAATATCGACCAATGTTTTCAAATTAGACTTAAAGGACTCATCCAGGCGCTTTTCCTCAAAAGCGTCTGGAGCATCCGTGGTGGCATAATATCCATGAAGAATGATTAACTGACGATTTAAAACACTTTGTAGTTCAGAAATTGTGCGTAATTCGGGGATTTGTAATGTCACTAATTGATCCGCATTATCAGTAACCTTTCTAACACTATGTAAACTTCCCAGGACCACTAAGATAGATGTAATAATGATAACTGGCACTGCAAGCAAAATAAGAAAGCTCTTTTGCTTGAACTTCGGTTTAACTAGCATAAGATTCCTCGCAATTCACGAAAATTGGTTTTTATCATCAACCACAAACATCATACTTCACATCAAAAATAATAGATTACTTATTTTTTTCTTCCGGTATACCAATAGCCCTACTTCTACTTTCCCACACTGTAGGGCTAATTTGCTGATTAAAGAATCTCCAGCAGCTCAATTTCAAAGATGATTAATTCGTTAGCCCCAATAGAGCCGGGAACGCCTCTGGGTCCATACCCCAGGGCAGGCGGCACATAGATTTTCCACTTCTCACCTACATGCATATTGGTCAGTGCTTCACGAAAACCGGGGATGACCCTCTCCAGATTGAATTCGGTTGCTTCTCCTCTGGCCATTGAGCTATCAAACACATCACCATTAATGAAAGTGCCATGATAATCGACCTTAACGGTATCATTCATTGAAGGCTGCTTTCCTGTACCCTGCTTCAGCACTTCATACTGCAAACCGGAACGCATTTTGCTGACACCCTCTTTGGTCGCATTCTCTGCCAGGAAGGCATTGGCTTGTGCCAGGTTGCCCCTGGCATCCTGTTTACGCAATCGTTTAACATGTTCAGGATAGGAGACCATAGCATCGTTCATTTCAAGGTTATCTAAACTTGGCTCAGTACCTTTGAGGGCATCGCCCAGTCCCTTATTGAAAGCTGTTGTATCAAGATTATCGATGCCTTGTGCTTTTAGAGACTGGCCCATGCGATAGCCCATAGTGTAAGCATAACGGGATTCAAAAGAGGTTTTTTCCTTACCCTTGTCTGCATAGACAGGACTCGAAGAAACAAGAAAACCCGATAAAAACAGAAAATAAAACAATTTGGACATGACAATTCCCGACAGTAAATTTTACGGAAATTGTAAAAGGAATCAGGCAGAAGGTAAAAAATAAAAAAACGGGATTAAGCCATTGTTCAGCCTGGAGGACCCCTGGCTTAATCCCTGAAGCCTACGTGTTACGAAGCTTCAAAAAAACGTTTCTCTACCTCGTCCATTAACTTGGTACCACTAAAGTGGGCACGTTGAACCAGTTCCCAGAAATAACGGTAGGTAGCGCGGTCATGCAGTTCACCGGCGTACTGGATTGGACCCCAGTTGGCATCCTGGGCATTAATCAGAATATTCTGTGCGTCTTCAAGTTCGGAAAAATCCGGTTTCATCGCATCGACGATGGCCTGAATCTGGGTGGGATAAATACTCCACATACGCATGAAGCCAAACTCGTTGCGCGCACGCGAGGCATCCTGGTAAGTCTGGTAAGGATTTTTCAGGTCCAGCGTCACGTTGTGAGCAGGAATAACGTTATTGGATAATGCGGCCTGTGACAGTTCGGTTTTGGCCCGGGCAATGAGCTTGTGTTCGAACTGGCCAGGGC
>JABDQZ010000143.1 GCA_013041975.1 Gammaproteobacteria bacterium | reverse complement strand
ATAAGCGTCGCATCAGAATACAATGCCTGCTCGGATGGCTGGCCGGTACTCCCCCCATAACCACGGTAGTTAACAAAATACAGGGTATAGCCGGGAAAAACGCTTTCAAATGCAGAAGCCGAATGTGCAGGGCTTTCTGCATTCCCCCCCAGATAGATTATCGCCTTTGGCAGCCCGGGATTCATAACGATAAGATTGACGACCTCATCATCTGAGGAAATTTTCTCGACTGGAAAATCATGCGCTACCTCCTCGGGAGGATAGTAGAGAAGGTCGCGCTGAAACATGTAGAGCAACACGCCAGAAAGCACATAGACAATAACTACAATCCTTACAATTTTAAAAAGAATGATCATCCAGAAAACCTGTTCGATATTTTAAACAGCGATTGTAATATAATCGCACACCTGCATGGACGTATTGCACCCCAGTAGTATAATCACCGACGAATATGCCCTCGTAGCTCAGCAGGATAGAGCAACCGCCTCCTAAGCGGTAGGTCGGACGTTCGAATCGTCTCGAGGGCGCCATTTTTCACTCGAGCATCAATCATGCCCAACGACTACCAACCAGTCTCCTGTCAGCTACACAGCGAAATCGAATTGCACGCCATGAATGGCACTCAGCTCAAAATTGAAACAGAGGCTGCTGAGATGCCGATGATTGGCCAAGTCATCGACATTTCGATCCATGACAAGGCTGAATATGTCACTATCAAGACAACCAGCCAGCATTTAAAAGAGATTCGTCTAGATAAAATCCTCAAGATGACTCCACTTTAAAATCAGGCCTTTTCCCTAAAAAAAACCTCAAGTTTTATCTATTCTGACAGATAAAGAATAAAAGCCGGAATAAATACCGGTCGACTCAGCGAGGCTGTTATTCATGAAAACCAGTATTTTACGCAATATCTTTCTGGCCTATCTTGGCTTTGGCATCATGATGGGTATTTGTTTTCCTTTTTTTGCCGATTTTTTTGTTACCTGGAAAGAAGGCATGTATATCGGCTTTACCATCAGCTGCCTGGTGGCTGGTGTCATTATGGGCCTGGCAACTTTCCAGATCATGAAGGTTATGTTGATCCGCAAACTGGAAAAGATTTCCAAAGTCACCCGGGCCATCAGTAACAATGACCTGACATACAACTGCGTTATAGAAAGCCATGATGTTATCGGTGAGATCATCGACAGTTTCAATGTTATGTCGCAAAACCTGCGTTCCATGATTAGCGCCTTGCAAACCAACAGCCATAATATCGAAACCAGTGTGCAGCGCGTTTCCAAGGTTGCAGCTGATACAGCCGATGGCGCTGACCTGCAATTTAATGAAGTGCAACAGGTTCAACAGACCATGACCCAGCTCACCAACGTTGTCGATGCTGTAAACCATAAAACGGATGAAGCCCTGAATCTTTCTCAAAATGCCCAGCAAAGTGTAATCGAGGGCGGCCAGATCATTTCCAAGACCGAGAATGTCATCAAATTGCTTGCTCAGCAGTTTGAACACACGTCAGCCACTATCAGTGAACTGAAAAAAGAAACTGAAAATATTGGAACCGTACTCGAAGTCATACAGGGCATATCAGAACAGACCAACCTGCTGGCGCTCAATGCGGCCATCGAGGCAGCCCGCGCAGGTGAACAGGGGCGCGGCTTTGCCGTTGTGGCCGATGAAGTACGCACACTGGCACAACGTACGCAGGAATCGACTCACACTATCCAGGAAATCATCGAAAGTCTGCAAAAACAGGCCAACTCAGCTGAACAGATTACCCAGACAAGCAGTAAAGAAGCTGCTGGTGGTGTTGAAATTGTCATCAAGGCCAAGGAAAGCTTTGAGCATGTGACTGAAACCATGAATGCCATGAGTTCAATGAGTAACGATATCAAGCAGTCAACCGACAGCCAGCTAAAACTGGTTAACGAAATTGATCACAACATTTCCAATGTCAGCGATATTGCCAGTAGAAGCCAGTCCGGCGCTCATGACTCAGCAGAGGAAAGCGAACAGCTTTCTGTGATGAGCAAGGAACTGGATGATCTGTTTCATCAGTTTAAACTGGGTTAGTTATTCCTTCAGCAAGGCATCAACAACCTGCCATACCGACTCTGTGTCCCAGTCAATCGCGCGATTCGCTGAATAGCGAATATATCCCTGTCTGTCGATAATAAACGAGCTCGGGAAACTGAAGACTTTCCAGTTCATCGACACTTTGCCATCGAGATCAAACAGTACCGGAAAATCTACGGGAATCTTCTCTGCAAACGCCTTGAGCTGTTGAGGGGTTTCCCGAAAATCAATCGATACGACTTCGAAATTCGTACCCGCATAACGGGCTGCCAGATTATTCAGCGAGGGCACTTCCTCAACACAGGGTGGACACCAGGTCGCCCAGAAGTTCACCAGGGTCACCTTGCCCTGGTAATTATCCCACTTGATAAGTTCATCGTTCATATCGTATAGCGCAAAATCCGGAACCTGCTTTTTACGTTTGAACTTCACCAGCTCCTTCACATCTGCCTGCATAAAATCCTTGTCAGCTGTTTTGTTACTGGCTGCTGGCTTGGGATAGGCCGCCATCAGATTACTGAATGCATGTAACTCCATCGGAATGCGCGCCGTAGCCTTTTTGTCGCCTGTACCGTGATCAATATCTCCCATGAAAAACCAGTCCCTGACATTCGGCACCAGATAAGCATGAGCAGGAGAACCTCCCCGCCAGAAAGCTTCCATCACCGCCTGCAGGCGCCAGCGCTGGCTACCGCTATCAGGTTGATAGATAACAACAGGAACATTGGTCATGGACACAATCGGATCAATAACAGGGTCTTCTCCTGCTACCGGAGCAGGACCAAATAAATTCGGATAAAACAGAATGGCACCAGACAATCTAGATGCCTGGGCAGTTTTCTGCCACTGGTTAATGCCACGCAGCATGGTTAACGGCATACGGTCATAGGAAGCCAGCATGATGGATTTATGCGAATGTTCGTGTGCATGTTTGAGTAATGCAGCGACTGCATCGCCAGGCAAGGTACGCTCGTTTTCACTGCTGCGTGGTAAAAAATAATCATCCAGCAGGTCAACACGCCAGATTTCAAAGCCGGACTCATTGACTGCGTTTACCATCTCTTCAAACATCTTGCGATGTTCGTCATGATCCACCAGCCATATCAAGAGTTTATCGCCATCAGCCGGATAGACCTGAACATGAATTTCATTATCCTCCGCATCACTCACTTCAAAGTCAGTGGTGCCAGAAAATCCGCTGATTGGCAAAAGCCAAATCGATAACAACAGAATATTTAATAGCAGGTTTTTCACAGATTCAATTGATGGCTAATTTGAAATATGGAAATTTACCGGCTAAACACTCTCTTTTCCACTAAAGTTCTTGAATACTCTTTATGATTAATGGTTATATCCATAAGCATAATGCAAAGAATAATTTTCAGGAGAGGAAAAAACGATGAGTGACGAAAGCGGCCAGCCAATTGAGGACATCACTCAACATCTGATCATGATGGTCAAACAGAAAGGTTCCGATATGTTTCTGCATGTCGGTGCCCCGATTACTGTCAAGGCCAATAAAAAATTCATGCGCCTCAAGCCGGTACTGGTGCCAGGCGATGTCGAACGTATCGCCTACAACTTCATGTCTGATGAAAGGCGCAAGCTTTTTGAAAAACATCGCCAGGTTGATTTTGCCATTTCCATTCCCAAACTGGGCCGTTTCCGTGCCAACCTTTTCAAACAACGTGGTGAAGCCTCCATGGTGATCCGCTACATCGATACCAATGTTCCAACCATGGAACAACTTAATTTACCGCCGGTGCTGGGTGATTTCGCCATGGAAAAAAACGGCCTGGTGATTGTTATCGGTGCCACCGGTTCCGGTAAGTCGACCACACTGGCAGCGATGATTGACAGGCGTAACAGCAAATCGGAGTCACATATCATTACACTGGAAGATCCTATCGAATTTGTTCATGATCATAAAAGCTCTCTGGTTGCCCAGCGTGAAATAGGCACTGACTGCGACAGTTTCGAAGACGGTATTATCGCTGCCATGCGTGAAGCGCCCGATGTCATTCTGCTGGGTGAAATCAGGAACCAGGAAACCATGGACTATGCTCTGAAATTCGCCAACACCGGTCACCTGGCATTATCTACGCTGCATGCCAACGATGCGGTCTCGGCAATGGACCGTATTATCGGTTTTTATCCCAAGGAAGTTCAGGAACAGGAATGTGCCCGTATCGCCGAAAACCTGCGTGGCGTTGTCGCACAACGCCTGGTACCGACGGTTGATGGAAAAATGGCGGCGGCCCTGGAAGTGATGGTCAACAATCCGCGTATCACAGATCTGATCAAAAAACGTGAAATGGGTGAAATCAAGGGAGCTATCAAGGGTGGTAGCCAATATCACATGCAGACCTTTGACCAGGCTCTAATGTCGCTTTACCAACAAAATCGCATCTCCATGGAACAGGCGCTACGCTTTGCAGACTCCAAAACCGACCTTAAACTCTCCATTAAACTGGCTGAATCCAGCCCTGATGACGATGATGCAGGTCTTGGTGGCTTGTCTTTGGTCGACCACGAAGAAGGCAATTAACCTCCTGCATAAAAAAAAGCCCCATTCGACGAATGGGGCGGAGGAAACATGGAGAAACATCTTTTGGAGTCGCTTTCCACTGATATAAGGATATGCTGATTTACTGATTGCGACAATGTGACATAAGGTCGCACCCTTTTCGAGTGTTAGAAAATCTCCTTGAAGAACACCTGCATACGCTTCCAGGAGCGTTTATCGGCCATTTCGTTATATTCCAGTGCCTTGATACCGGCTTTGCCTGCATCCGGATTGGTGAAGCCATGTTTTGCGTTTCCGTAGGTATTCATTTCCCACACAGCTCCGGCTTCATCCAGCTTATTGCGGAAGTTGGTCACGACCTCAGGCGCTACAAAACTGTCTGCATGGCCATGTAATACCAGTATCTGTGGTTTGATCTTGCCTTTCATCTCGGCAGGTGCAGCGGGCAAAGCACCATGGAAACTGACGACACCCTTTACCGGCGCATTGGAGTAGCTCATCTGCAGTACGCTAGCGCCACCAAAACAATAACCAATCGCGGCGGTGTTGGCTTCTTCGACCATACCGCTGGCGAGTAATTGTTGATGACCTGCAAGCGCACGTTCACGCCAGCCTTCTACATCAGCAGTGACAGCCTGCATCCATTCTTTTGCCTGATCCGGCATGGTAGTCACCTTGCCATTACCGTACATATCCGCTGCAAAGGCCACATAACCCAGTTCTGCCAGCATACGGGCACGTTTTTTTGCATAATCGTTCAGGCCCCACCATTCATGTATCACCAGTACACCGGGTCTCTTGCCTTTTACGGCATCATCCCAGTAGAGATAGCCAGCCATTTTTTCATCGTCATATTGGTAAGAAACTTTTTTTTCCTGAATAGCCGCATGTGAGCCAACGGCAAAGGTCAGCAAAAACAATGATAGCCAGAATTTCATGGTAAATCCTCCTGTGGATTTATTATTAAATCAATCTGACTTTAGCAGTCTTTTTGTTATCATCAAGTGACTATGGATACAGAATTCTGGATTGAACGCTGGCAAAAACAGGAAATTGGTTTTCATCAGAGTGAAATCAATGGCTATCTGAAAAAATACTGGGACCAGGCCCGCGCCCTGCACCCGGACAGCCGGGTGTTTGTCCCTTTATGCGGTAAAAGCCGCGACATGATCTGGTTGAAAGAACAGGGACACGAAGTGCTGGGTATCGAATTGAGCGAACTGGCCGTGCAGGATTTTTTCGCAGAAAACCAGCTTGATTTTGAACACAGCGAACACCCTCACTTTAAACACTATATCAGCGAAAATATCGAACTGCTTCACGGTGACTTTTTCAGTTTGCAAAAAGACGACCTGTCAGCCAGCCACCTGGTTTACGATCGTGCCTCGCTGGTTGCTTTACCGCCTGAAACGCGCAAGCAATATGTAGCGCATCTGATCTCTATCCTGCCTGAGGATGTTTCCCTACTCCTGGTGATCATGGAATACCCACAAGATGAAATGAGTGGTCCTCCTTTTTCTGTGTCTGAATCTGAAGTAATGCAACTGTTTCAAAATGACTTCAACATTAAGACACTTGCCAGTTTCGATATCTATGCTGAAAACCCGCGTTTCAGAGAGCGGGGTTTAAGTAGTTTGCAGGAAAAAGTCTTTCACCTGACAAGCAAAAAAGAATAAAAATCTTTCAATATTAGATTTTTTTAATATTTAATGAACTTATCCTTGTCATAAGTTTGATTTAGTACTATGATTTTCCACATATTGACATATTACAGAATTAAATGATTAAGGAATTCTTTATGAATAAGAAATTCACAGTCCGTCTGAGCGGTCTGGCATCCGTGCTGGTGTTGTTCAGCGGCCTATCGGCTAATGTAGCGGCTCAACAGCCCTACTACCCTGCTCAGCCTGGTGCTATGGCTCCGTACCAGATGCCATCACAGCCTTACTATCCTGCCCAGCCTAGCGTTGCAGCTCCGTCCCAGATGCCAGCAAAGCCCTACTATCCTGCCCAGCCTAGCGCTGCGGCTCCGTCCCAGATGCCAGCAAAGCCCTACTATCCTGCCCAGCCTGGTTCCAAGGCTCCATCCCAGCTGCCATCACAGCCTTATCCGATGCGCACTGCGCCGATGCCTCCTCGCCAGTCCTATAATTATCCTAATCGTGCGCCTTCCAACGCGCCTTATGGATCGCGGACCCCAATGAATCGCCCACCGATTTACAACTCACCAGGACAAGCCAATCCCTATGGAAACAGGCCGATGAACGGCAATCCCCGTTTTGGAGGCGCTCCTAACAGAGGCTTTAACAGAGGATCGCGCAGCCCAATTCCTTTCGAAAGCAACTTTACTCCCTGGAGCACGCGTTTCTGGGATGAAATGGGAGAAGGCGGTGAAAATCCTTTCAAGGATATTGATGACTGGGTTGATTTCAAGGAACCCAGAGAAGGAATAGCCAATGCCTGGGAAGACATTATAAATGCTCCTAACGAAGTCGGTCAGATGCCTGGCGGATGGACTGCCCCCAGTATCAGTGTCCCCAACCCTGTCGATGTACAAAAAGAGTTTCAGGAAACCGGAAAACGCGTTCCTGATGAGATGCGTACCCAGATGGATAATATTGAGATCCAGACCTGGTAATCCGTCAGCTACTAAAGCATAAAAAAGGGTGGCTTTTGCCACCCTTTTTGCTTTTCCAGTTCAGTAATAATCTTACAACTAATTGACTTCTTTATCTTTTGGAGCAGTCTGATGCTGAAACTTACCGACTTCGGCACTGGTCAGATCAAGTGAGTCGGATAATTCACTGGTATCAATATCAGCATCATTGATCATGTCCAGGTCTTTGATTTCTTTCATCAGCTTTTTTGATTGTAGCTCCATCAAGTCTCTCCTCTTTTTCACGGTGGTAATCCACAGTATTGATCAACCTATCAATATTTCTACTAGGGTGATTACTAGGAAAACCCGAAACTGAATACGGAAAAGATTTTAATTCGTGCTGGATTTTTGGTTTTTGCAATCAATCCAGCGTGACATGAACTCGGTGCTGCGCATCGAATGATGCAGCAGCATCTGGCCGGTAAAATTAGTTGCGCGGTGTTTTTGCAATTGCTGTATGACCTCGGTGATTCTTTCAGACAGTTTGCGGCTATGTTGTGTGCGCTCAAAATGCTGATGAAGCAAGCTCAGGCCTGTTTGCTGCGCCTGTTTCCAGCGAGTTTCTGATTCATAGATATCCACGGCTGCCGAGATAAATGCCGAGTCATTATCCACCACAATACCGGGCCAGCCATCGGCTGAAGCAATTCCCTCTGCACCAGTGGAAGTCGTCACACTGGGTATTCCCCATTGCATGGCCTCGATTAGCTTGCCTTTCAATCCTGCGCCAAATCTCAATGGCGCCAGAAAGACCCGTGAAGACTCTAGCAATGGCTGAAGGTTCTCCACATGCCCCAGTACACAAAACCCTGTTTCGGGTTTATGCATCTGGCTGATTTCCTTTGTGGGATAGGAACCGACAATATTCAGACAGGTTGCGGGCAACTGCTTGCGTATGGCAGGCCATAACGTCGTTTTCAGATAACGTATGGCATCCAGGTTTGGCGCATGACGGGCCGTTCCAACAAACAGGAAGTCCTTACGCTCGGCAAACCCCGGCAGTAAACCTGACGGCTGTTCTGTTACAAATGGAAAATAATGCAATAATTGATCAGGTATTTTGAAATCCTGTTTCAATAACAGCATTTCCTTGCTGGAAATGATGAGCGAAAGATCCGACCGATAGATGCTGGCTATTTCACGCAATGCCGTTTCATTGCCTGGCCCACTAATGTCAACAGAGTGCTTTTGCCGGACAACAGCCTCCCTGCCCTGTCTCAAAAAATGAAGATCCTCGGTGTCCAGTATGCGCATGGCATCCGGGCAGCTCCTGGCTACGCGCCAGCCGAACTGTTCTTCCATCATGAAGCGATCAAACAATACGGCATCTGGTGAAAGCTTGTGAATCCATTCATCGAAGCTGTCACTGTTCAACTCAATGGATTGTTGCGGGATATGCAACGATTTTAAGTCGGCCTTGTATGGACTGTCGGCTGCAGGCGTGGCAAACACAATCCGCCATTGCGCCGACTGCAACACCTGGATAATTTCCATCATGTGCCTGCCTGCCGCCGAGGAACCGGGCTCAGGCCAGACATAACCGATAATGACCAGTAAGGGGTTTTTCGTCACTTTGGCAACTGCCTGATATTGACAAACTTGTTGTTCTGGTCAAACAGCATTTCGAAATGGCCTGTAATGCCATCATGCGTTAAAAAAGGCTTCAGGCGGTTTGCCGGAAACATGACGACCTGACCATTGTCTGCAACCAGACGCACCTTATCGGCCAGACCCTGATAATATCGGAGATATTCTTCATACTCGATATGGATATGAAATCGAATTTTACGAACTTTCTTCAAAACACAAACCTGTACCGACCATGATTAAAAACAACCATGACACCAAAGAATACTTCTTTCAGGAAGGATGTTACATCACGGAGTTCTGGAACGAAAATTCCGATGAACAAGTCTCCGTTGCCCAGGCCAGGCTGGCTGCTGGAGAAACTACCAAACCACACGCATTGAAAAATACCATTGAGCGTTATCTGATCGTTGCAGGCGAAGGCGTTGTATATATCGGTGAGAATCCACCGCAAAGCGTCAGCAAAGATGATGTTGTCTATATTCCTGCTTCGACATCACAGTCTATTAAAAACACCGGTGATACTGAGCTTGTATTCCTGGCTATCTGTACCCCGCGTTTCAAAGAAGGCAACTATATTTCCCTGGGAGAATAAACGCTCAGAAAACCATCGAAGCTTCCGGGTTAATCACACTTAACACATCGAAACAGTACAGATTGACATCATTCATAATGTCTTCCAGGTCATCTGCCTTGACGCCTGCAGCCTTGAGCAGGTGCCTGTCTTCCAGTACCGTCGAGAGCTTATCGGCATTCTTGCCTTTCACTTCCGGTTCTGTGCAATCAGACAATCTGGCCGCCAGCCTGAGTATCGCCGCATCTTTCAAATAAGGAGATGCCTCAACATTTTCGTACATGATGGAAATCGGCTCGTAAAGCGTTTCTGCCAAACCCCAGTTTTGCAATAACGCGGAAGAAACCTGGCTGGCGGTAAAGCCCATTTTTTCCATTTCAATCTGATGCAGACTTTTATCGCTATCCATGGCTTCACGCAGCATTTCATTGGCAATGGCATCATGCTTCATAAACAATACGATTTTCCCCACATCATGCATCAGCCCCGTCAGAAAGAACATTTCTGCCTTGCGTCTGTCCCCGGAAATCTGCTTGGCTGCCAAACCAACATAAACACTTCTGAACCAGAAATCGTTCATATCAATGGCCTCTGGCGCAACCTTGTTGAAGACTTCGACAGCAGAAGCAGACAGGATCAGTGAACGCAGCTCTTGCATACCAATCACAGTAATTGCGCGTGAAATGGTTTCTATCTTTGATGGCAGACCATAAAAAGCACTGTTGACCAGTTTGAGTAACTGGGCTGTCAGGGATGGATCCAGGGCAATCACTTCAGCAATGGATTCAACGTCTGCCGTCTCTGAATCAATGAGTTCATTGGCCCGTATGACAACATCAGGCAACGACAACAGTTCTTCAACACCCTCTATCAGCTGTGGAATTTGCAGGCTTTCAGACATGTGTTACCTCAGTTCTAATTGTTATTGCTTTTAAGTGTAGAATTTTCAACCCGGATACGCCATCCTAAAGATATAAATTTCTCTTCCTTCCGGAGACCATCATGGGAAAACTGATAAAAATTCTTGTTGCACTGGTCGTGATAGTCATTGTTGCCGTCGCTGCCCTGCCCTTCATTATTGATCCTAATGATTATCGTGACGAAATTGTTACTGCCGTGGAGGACAACACCGGTCGCAAACTGACGATTGACGGCGAACTGGGACTGAGTGTTTTTCCATGGATCGGCATTGATATCGGTAAACTGGCTCTTGGCAATGCACAAGGGTTCGGTGACCAGCCTTTTGCTGCGATTGATAATGCCTCGGTAAAAATCAAGCTGCTGCCTTTGTTGGCAAAGGAAGTTGTTGCCGACACCATCACGCTCAATGGTCTGCAATTGAACCTTGCCAAAAACAAAAAGGGCGAAACCAACTGGGCTGACCTGGCAGGCGACTCCAAGGCCGATGACATAAAAGACAAGGACAGTCCGGAAGGCGTAGGTCTGAAAGGCCTTGCCATTGGTGGTTTCGAAATCAACAATGCCACCATCAACTGGCAGGATGATTCAACTGGCCAGTCTTACCAGGTAAACAATTTTCAGTTAAACAGTGGTGCCATTTCTCCCGGTGATCCTGTCGAGCTTGCACTGGCGCTTGACCTGAAAAGCAGTGAACCGCAAATGACTGCCCGCCTCACACTGGACGGTACCGTCGCGGTTGATGATGCCATTGAAAAACTGACCGTACTACCTTTGGAAGTGACTGTTGGCGCCAGTGGAGACACTTTCCCCAATGGTGCATTAAAAGCCTCTCTTTCCACTGATATCACTGTGAACCTGAAACAACTGGCCGTTGGACTCGACAACCTGTCAGTCAAATCTGGCGATCTTGATCTGTCAGGCAAAGTGGCATTGCTCAACCTCGACAAACAGATGCAACTGGACGGCAACCTGAAACTGGCAAAACTCAATTTACGCAACTGGCTTGCCAGCCAGGGGATGGCATTGCCTGAAATGGCCAGTGACAAAGCCCTGTCGGCTTTCGATGCCTTTGTCACTATGAAAAGCGATGGCACCAATACCAATATCACCAACCTGAAAATTGGTCTGGACAGTTCATCCATTTCCGGCTCCGGCAAGCTGGCTGGCAGCCATATCGGATTTGACCTGAATATTGACCAGATCAATGTGGACGATTATTTACCAACACAACAGGCAAACGCTGCTGCTTCACCTTCCGGCAAAGCCAGTAGCGGAAAACCAGCACCTGCAGCAGATAATACCCCCTTGTTTCCGGTTGAAACCCTGCGCCCGCTTGATATCAGTGGCAAACTGAAAATCAGCTCACTGGTTGTCAACAAACTCACAGCCGAAGACGTGAATGTCCAGGTCATTGCGAAAAACGGTGTCATCACAACCACCAAGAAGGTTGGCCGTTTCTATCAGGGCAACTTCGATGGTAAAACCGTTTTGAATGTAGCCGGCAAAACGCCCAAGCTTGCGATCAATGCCAATCTGCAAAACCTTAAAGCAGGCCCCCTGCTTAAAGACCTGGCAGAAAAAGAGGTCATGGACGGTACCGGTCGTTTCAAAATGGATATCAACTCCAGTGGCAACACCGTGGCCGATATCAAAAAAGCATTGGGTGGTACATTAAGCTTCCGTTTTGAAGATGGTTCTGTCAAAGGCGTCAACATTTCCAAAATTCTGCGTGAAACCAAGGCAAAGTTTGAAGGTAAAACACTGCCAGCCACCAATGAACCCGAGCAGACTGACTTCTCCGAACTTAGCGGTTCTGCCAAAATCACTCGCGGTGTTTTGAATAACCAGGATCTTTCTGCCAAGTCTCCTTTCCTGAGAGTGCGGGGTGCCGGTACCGTTAACCTGGTCAAGGAAATACTCAACTATACGGTCCAGGCAACGGTGGTTTCCTCCTCCAAGGGGCAGGGTGGTGAATCGATCAAAGAGCTTGAAGGACTGAATATTCCGGTCAAACTGACCGGCCCTTATACAGCGCCCAGCTATTCTGTTGACTGGGGCAAGGTCTTGCTCAGTTCTCAGAAAGCCAAGGTTGATGAAAAGGTTGATGAGAAAAAGCAGGAACTCAAACAGAAACTGCAGGATAAGCTCGGAGACAAATTGAAGGGTTTCTTTTAAATTTCTTTTCCTCTCCCCAAGAGGAGAGGCTATTTAACGCACTACCGGTAAATCACGCCATGAAGAAGTATAAGACGGTGACAATCTATGCTGCTTCATAGTCCAGCGCCCCGTCAGCCCTTCTGCACCAATGGTGACAGTATCCCTGCCATAACGGTAATTGATACGATCCAGCGCTGTCATCAGGGCTTCTGATTTACATGACTGCTCGGGGCGAAACAGATCGGACTGATAAAAACGCCGCTCACGCAAATCCAGCAACCCCACGCCACACTTGTTGAACTTGCAGCCTTTCCTGTAGATCTGCTTGATTGCCAGTCGCGCAAAACTGATCAAGGTACGACTGTCAGACGTTGGATAAGGCAACTGCACTACCAGGCTGTTAGCGTAGTAGTTTTCGTGAAACCGTGACGTATGGGCAAATACATAAAGAGTCTGGCAGTAACTGTCCTGCGCCCGTAGTTTTTCGGCCGCAGCCACCGCATAACGGCTGACATGGCGCAGCAGGTCTTCCAGCTTTTCGATCTTGTGCGCGAAAGAACGGGTAACAAAAATTTCCTTTTTTGGCTCAGGCATTTCTTCCAGCTCGATACAGCGCTGCCCGTTCAGTTCTTCAATGGTCTTTTCCACGTTCACACTGGTAAAACGTCGCACCCATTTAGGATCAGCCTGTGCTAACTCATAAGCACTGCGAATACCAATACCCTCAAGGCGCCTGGTCAGTTTCGAACCAATCCCCCACACCTTGTTAACCGGCAACCTTTTCTGTAACCATTGCCACTTTTCCGCTGTATCCAGTACAGCAACATTGTTGTTCTTGATTTTTTTGGCCGCATGATTGGCCAGCTTGGACAGGGTTTTACTCGGCGCAATGCCTACACCAACCGGCATGCGCACATGGCGCCAGAGCGTATTTTTTATCTTCAATGCATACTCGTTCATATCACCTGGCATATGATCCAGGCTAAGAAACATTTCATCAATGGAGTACTGCTCCACGCTGGGTGAAAACAGCCGCAGGTTCTCCATGACCTGGTTGGAGATATCACCGTATAAACGGAAGTTGGCCGAAAATACCTTTACCTTGTGTTTCTGCAATAAAGGCTTCAGTTTGAAATAGGGAGCAAGATCAGGGATATCCAGCGCCCGCGCTTCTTTTGAACGCGCGATAATACAGCCGTCATTATTGCTTAGCACAATAACAGGCTTGCCCCGCAGATCAGGCCTGAAAACCTGCTCACAGGAAACATAGCAGGCATTACAGTCAACCAGTGCAATCATGCCCGATGGTGTTTCCTGATGCTGTAAACCACCACGCCTTCAATCAGCAGATCTTCGCGCCCGGCAACCTCTATCGGCGGGTAATCAGGATTAGCCGATAGCAGCTTTTTATGGCGCACATCCAGAATCTTGCAGGTCAGTTCGCCATCAATAGCAGCCACTACCACTGCCCCCTGTGAACGTGCTGCTGCACGATCAACGATTAACAGGTCACCATCATGGATACCAATGTCACGCAATGACTCACCCTGTGCCCAGGCGAAAAAGGTGGATGCCGGGTGTTTGATCAGAAACTCGTTAAGATCAAGAGAGCGCTCGATGAAATCATCTGCAGCAGATGGAAAACCGGCACTGACCTTGCTACTGAACAGCGGCAGTTTCAGGGATTGCAGGAGCGCTGCCGGATTATGGATATGTGTTAATGGCATATTTGTTCAAAAGGAAGTTACGATATAGAACAAATATAGAACAATAGCGTTCTAGCCACAAGCTGCGATCTCGTCATAACTGACCTGTATGGCCTGAAGGAGACCTTGGCAGCTGGAATGCTGTCACGAGCTAGATGGATGTATTCACGCGCGCTCCGTAAGGTCGTACAGGTCAGTTTTGACGGGACTCAAAGCGTCTTGTCCAGCCCTTAATAACCTGAGAGATACCAGCATCCGGATCAACAAACTGACACCCCATCAACCAGGCTTCCTGCGACAGGCGACGCACGTATTGCACCTGGCATCTTGCCGGAACCGAAGGCTGCCCTGCGTCGTCTGTAGGTAACAGAAGATTCAACTGATCACCTACCTCCAGCCTCATATCAAACCCTGCCAAAGCCTGTTTTGCCGACTGTGAAACTTGCACAGCCAGACCCGTAGCGGAAATATTATGCGCAGCAAAATCATAGCGCTGTTTTTCAACTTCAACAGCGACTGTAAAATCGCAACGATAACGTGGGGCAAAACGTCTTTCTTTCATGACTTCTTTAAATATAGGCAAGTATTTGTTTTAACTCTATATATACATAAGATATACTCTTTATATCTTTTAGTTACTGACAGCTTCCATGCCAGCAGACAAAAATAAAAAGAAAAACGCCAAAGACAGCCAGCTGATTATCAGGATCAATGGCAAGGAAAGAAACCGCTTCGTCAAGCTGTGCGATGAACAGGATACCAGCGCAGCGCGTGAAATCCGCCGTTTTATTCGCGAATACCTGGAAAAATACGACTAATCTGCTGCCGGTTCCAGTCGAACCAGCTTCCCATTAGCAGCGTCTGTCAGTAAATAAAGATAGCCATCCGGGCCGTTGCGTACATCACGAATACGCCCCAGTTTATCCTTTAACAAACGTTCCTCCTTAATAACCTTGTCACCGTCCAGTTCAAGCCTTACCAGCAATCTGAATTTCAAGGAACCGATAAACAGACTGCCTTTCCACTGCGGAAACCTGTCTCCGGTATAAAAAGCCATTCCTGAAGGCGCGATAGATGGCACCCAGTAATGCAAGGGCTGTTGCATGCCTGGCTTGTGTGTTCCTTCACCGACAGGCGTATCGGTGCCGTATTCTTCACCATAACTAATGACTGGCCAGCCATAGTTGGCACCAGCCTGGATCATATTGAGCTCATCGCCACCCTGCGGGCCGTGCTCATGCGTCCATAACCGCCCGCTTACCGGGTGCAGTGCAGCGCCCTGTAGATTGCGATGTCCGTAACTGTAGATCTCTGCCCTGGCTTCTTTCTGTGCTGTAAAAGGATTATCTTCGGGAACACGTCCGTCGTCATGTAAGCGAATCACCGAACCGGCATGATCATGCAGCTTTTGCGCCCGGTATCTGTCGCCGCGATCGCCCAGTGTAATATAGAGATCACCCTGCCTGCCGAATACCAGTCTTGAACCAAAATGATAAGACGAATTGCTCTTGGGCATCAGTTTAAACAGCGTTTGCCAGTCAATCAGGGTATCGCCCTGTAAACGCGCACGCCCCACTTCAGTGGAAAAATCCGCCTTGTCCGGGCCTGAGTATGAAAAGTAGATCCAGCCATTATTGCGGTAATCGGGATGTATCGCGACATCAAGCAAACCACCCTGCCCCATGGCACGAATGGACGGTAAACCTTTAATCAGCGTATCAGCCGAAAATGCCTTGTTGAGCAGGCGTAGCTTTCCAGACCTTTCTGTGACCAGCATTGAACCATCAGGAAGAAAAGCCATCGACCAGGGATGATTAAGGCCCTGTGCCAATACCCTGATATTGAAATCCCGGGCATGAGATAATGAAACAACTGCCAGCATCAAGCACAGCAAAATAGCCGTGATTTTTTGTTTTCGTGTTATCTGGATCATGTTTGGACCTTGGTTTTTTTCAACATTGAAATTTGACCTGGATCAATGATTATAGCGGCAAAACGACTATTATATTTAATAAGGGAAATGATTCAGAAGTGTTGAATCCTCGCGATGCCAGACCTTTTAAAGGTCGGCATCCCTTCCCTGCCAGACCACCATTGCAGGTGGTTTTTTATTGCGCTTCAAACACTTCCGAGTCCGGATGAAAAGCGATCCAGGCAAACCAGTAGCCCCGCACCGCAGGCAGTAATTCACCTTTTGCATCCGTTATCCAGGCATGGTCTGTTGCACTATTGTAATGAACAATAATCTCCGTATTGCCAATAGAGTCCCGAAGCGGAACATTCGCCGTGTTGAGCTCACTCAAAGGCCATACCTTACTTCGTCCGTCAATGGTCAAGCCAATCACGTTTTCTTTTTTATGATAACGATCATCGCTATGGCTGACCTGGAAATACAACAAACTGCTTTTTTCATATCCCAGGTATGGTGTTTCATCATAGTTGCGACTGAAACCTGTATCATGTGAAAGCAACTTGCTGTCAGGATACTGCTTCTTCCACTCCTGCCAGCTGGTCATCTGCACGGGAACGGTATTCAACTTTTCTCCTTTACGCGAACCGCTGATCGCCTTTTCCATTATTTGTGACCACAACGATTCTGTTTGTCTGTCATAGAGCAGCATATCGCTGTTATAGAGCAGACCCGAGACACCAAAGCCTTGCGGTGATTCAGATTCAAATGCCATACCGGTGCCACACAATGGACAAAAAGTGACAATGACAGACTTGCCATTGAAATCATCATTCACAATTTCATGCCAGTTCATGATGGCCACTGGATAGGCTTTTGACACGCCGTTGAAGGTCACGCCCAGTACACGTTCAGATGTTTGGCCTTTAGCCGCAGTTTCTGAATAAAAAACCGGCTGGTCAATAGAAGGAATGCCATCTTTGGGTGGGCCGCCCTGCTCGATTTGATCGATGGGAACCAGGCTGTTGGCAACATCAAAACCGTTATAGTCACCCTGATACCAGGCCAGGGCTGTTTTATAACTGATAAAAACCAGTGCGCCGCCATAAAACAGTATGCGCAGCCAGATGTTCGGTTTTAACAATAAAGTTCGCCACATAGTCGTCTCCCACTATAGAAAATGACCTGTTAGCGGATGATAATATTTCGGGAGCGGATAAAATCAGTAAGATTAACTAGAAATATAACCTGACCTGCGCCTCGAGCTTATATTCATTTGGCTTCTCACCCCATTCTGTTAGCTCATCGCCCACAGGCAAAATCCCTCTTAATTTCAGCTCTATGTCATCGAAACCTTCATAAGAGACTTCCGGTGAAATCGAATAACTGTTGTCCTCCAGGTTATAAAGCATCTGCAGACCTGCCGTCAGGTAAAGAATATCACCGGGCTCTTCCCACCAGGTACGAAAACTTAGATATCTTTGCATGGGATTAGGCTTGCTGAACACACCTTTTTCGATATCTTTGCTCAATGGCAGTTGATTCAGTAAGGCTTCATCTTCTGCCTGCCAGGCTTGATGCACACAACGGTAAAACTGCTGTTGCTGAGTTTTACTATTACCCCTGCCATTGTAATAATATTCAAGAAGAAAGGTGATATCCTCAATGGTACGGTAACGCAGTCCTAACAGATAGCTGATCTCATCATCTATCACCGGTTTTCCAGTTTTGCAATCATCTGTAATAATGCGATGAGTCGCATCTTCAAAATAAGCCAGTTCACCATGAATCTCAAAATGGGGTGCCAGGTTTTTTGAAAAATCTACTCCCCACTGTGCTCCTCGACTACCTTCACTGAGGAACATTAAATCAATATCAATGTCGCGGTATAAAAAATACAACTTTGTTGCAAAATGATTGTTATCCGGCTTGCCGAATTCATCATTCAAATCTTCATCAACAGGCAACACCATGGCAGTAACGGCGAATGTCTGCAATGGACCATTTAAAGGCTTAATCCAGTCAACCGCTGCAATCCAGTAACCCTCACGAGCAAGATCCGGATCCCCGGCATCCTTAGTGCGTTCAACAAAAGCAACCGGGTTCCAGGAATAGCCTTTTCCCCAGCGCATGGATTTTTTTCCAATATCGAAAACCAGGCGAGCATCAGGTTGTAGACTTAGAAAACC
>JABDQZ010000140.1 GCA_013041975.1 Gammaproteobacteria bacterium | reverse complement strand
AAGCCAGACTCCTTGCTGCCAGACGCCGAGGTTGAGTATGGCCAATACGACCGAAAATACCTCTTTCCAGTTCAAGACAGATTTTTGGAAGCTGGGTCGACTTACCGGACCCCGTTTCACCACACAGCACTACAACCTGGTGCTGTTCAATCAGAGCGGCAATATTTTGCCGTTCTGCACTAATGGGAAGCTCTTCAGGGAAATGAATATCAAGTGCCTGTTTACGACTTTCTACGACGGCTGAAGAAGATTTAACCTGCTGTGCCAGTTTTTCCAGTCCTTCAGTGGCTGGCTGGTTGTTTTTTTGACGCTTTAACAGATTATGCAGCCGCCGCTTATAGCTATGCTGATGGATGAGTAAACAGTTTTCTATGGTTTTTTCATCCATGGCTGCGAAAACAATCGAAAAGAGTTAATGATGAGCTGATTTTACAGTATTACGTTGCTTTTCGGGATTAATGGCATGAAAACTGCTATTTTCACTTGAAGAAGTCAAACTATGACATGAAAGAATGAAAAGCAAAGGTCTTACAATATCTGCTGCAACCGGCATTGCCCTATTGATGGCGATGACGGCTTTTGCCCAGATGCCTCTTGGAGGTTTCAGGCCAGCTTCTGTCCCAAGTAAATATTTCACACCCGAAGAAGCTATAGCTCGGGCGATTGTCACCAGCCATCAGCAGGAGCTCGACAATCACAGCGAGACCATTCTCAAAAACAAGGCCCTGCAGGAAACATCCGGCATTGCACAGCAACGCGTCAGCCAGTCAGTTGCCAGACTCCAGGGACAAAAAGTAAAGCCTGCTGCTATCAGCAGTACCCTGGCCGAAATTAATCAGGTCGTCATGCTGCTTGATGACGTGCTGGCCGAAGTCAAGGCACTAAAATCTGCAGACAAAGCCGCCTACCAGCAAGCGTTAAATCAACGGGCCGCCGAAAACCTGATACGCAAGACGCTGCCTTTATACTGGGAAATTAATGGCTATCGAAATACCAATGGCTATATCAAACAGGCTATCAATGAAACCAGAAGACTTCTGGACCCCTTTATCAGGGAACGAAACAAACAATCTGCACAGGAAGAGTTACAAAAAAAGGATTTGCTGCAATTGCTGGATGACTTCAAGCTCATGCAGAAACAAAACCAGACAGCACTGGAAAACTTTTCAGTATTGATTGGTGCACCAGCGGAGCATATCCAGCACACACTGTTTGTACCCGTTAAAAACCTTTCAATTTATGAGCTTGCACTCGATGTTTCGCAGTTTGACGGCAACATTCTCAAACACTGGGCTGCTGACGAAGCCATCAACCTGAATGCCGTAAACCGCTATCTTTCCAGCCTGACACCTGGCCTGAAATTTGACTGGATGACTATGGGTTCCGCATCAATACGCGACTGGTTGTCTACCGGAAAAAACAATGCATTCGACCTCTATAACCAGTTGGATCAGCTGGAACGTAAAAAACTGTTCAAAGAAAAAGACAAGGAAAAAGCAAAACAACAACAGGCAGCGTCTGATTTATTGATTACCTCTGCTGCTTTTACCCGGGCCCATCTGGCGATGCTGCAGTACCTTCACAGTCGTGAAGTGTTTACGCTGTCGCATTGTCATAAACAGATTACAGAAAGCCTTAATGCCCACAAAAAACGCTTACTCGACGACAGCATCGCTTCCAGTGTCAATAAACTGAAATTAAGCAAACAGTATATTGAAAATACCCAGCAATATTTCAGGGACTATGGTGCCCTGCTCACCGATCTGCTTGTACTCAAAAACAGTATTTTTCATACCCGACCACAGCCCGGGCTGGATACTGCCCAGGTTGCTGCTGTTAAACGTGTGATAAAAAAGTCCCTTGCACAGGGAACACGCAAACTGGATAACAGTATTTATTCCTGTTACCAGTCTGAAAAGCAGATAGCTGAGCTGGCAGCACAGCAAGCCGCGCTGCAAAAAGAAAAACAAGCTGAAACGCAAAGAGCCGATCAACTGGCTGCAAAGCTCGATGATTTAACCAACAAGGAAAAGCTCAAAAAACGTGCTGCTCAAAAAGCCCGGAAAGACTGGGTTAAACAGACCCGCCCAAGGTCCTGGACCCTACAACTTAAAACAGCCAGCGATATTTCAACACTGGAAGCCTTCAAACGTCGTTATAAACTGGGTAAGGCCGCCAGTATCACTGAAACCCTCTCTAAAGGCAAAGTACGCTATCACCTGCTGTATGGCACTTATGGGAACAAGGAACTCGCCTATATCGCGCAATTTAAGTTGCCACAGTCTCTACAGAATAATGAGAAAATATGGATCAGAAGATATTCAGATATCCAGAAACAGATCAAGTAATGATGAGACAAGCAATGCGTCAATGATTTCATCATTGACGATCAGATTATCAGTGACCACCACCTTTCAAGGCGGTTACCAGACCTTCACTAACATCCTTGGCCTCACCAAATATCAAAGAACAGTTGTCTTCGTAGTAGAGTAGATTATCAACTCCGGAA
>JABDQZ010000138.1 GCA_013041975.1 Gammaproteobacteria bacterium | reverse complement strand
TTAAGGGATTTCTAAAGTAACGTAAAAACGGCAATCCCAAAGAATCGGCCAGATCCAGTTGTTCAACATGCCGTTGATACTCTGTAAAACCCTGAACAACCTGGGTTGCTTCCTCATCAGAAGTACTATCCCCAAATATACTTCGCCCGATCACCCTGGCAGTCAAGCGTGCCATCTCGTTCAGCATGTCTATCACATCTGATTCAGCAGTCTGTTTCCATTGCTGAACAAGCTCATTGACAGATAAAACCATGGTCTCGAAATACCCTGGTAGCAATTCATTTTCGAAAGCAGGTGCACAATACTTGCGACGCTCTTTCCACAGTTCCCCGTCACTGACAAACAGTCCATCCCCCAGAAGAGGCTCTAGCGCATGGCGCATTTGCGGGCTTTTACGATCGTAATTGTCATGTCGTTCAAGGAAAACCTTGCGCACAGTTTCTGGCGAATTACAGACAACGTATTGCTGGTTTAAAATTCTGTAATCGAACAGGTAGTCACGATAATCTGAATCAGACCAACCTGCCAATAGGTTTTCTCTTGCTATGCGTAATCCCCTGAACAAGCCGATAGATGGATCGGCCCGGGGCACAGAAACAGGGTTGCCTGCCTTCATCATGATTTTACATTCACCCTGGTTGATTTTTCGTCAGGAATCTCACCTGTTGTTTCGATTTTCCGCACAATCGCATCATAATTGGGATGCATTGTTCCCATCCAACGATCCCATAGAGACATAAAGTTTCCAAAATTGTAGTGGAATTGTGAATGATGCAAATCATGAAATATTGTACAGATAAAAGGCGAAGGTTTACGAGAACCTCGCCCCGCAAAATATTCAAAGCCCGAGTGGCCTATCATGCCTGAAACCTGGTCAAACAGGCGCAAAGCAAAAACCGCCAATGCCGGTACCGGTAAAAGCACCCAGACGACAAAATAAAAACCGTGTTCAATCACGGTATCCATGACAGCCGAGCTGTCATTACTCCAGGCAGTCGGCGCAATCGATGAATGATGAGGTTTGTGCCAGCGGTAAAAAGTTTTTAGATGAAGCAGACGATGTCCCCAGTAAAACCAGGCATCAAATAGAATGAATATCACAAAAAAGGAAAAAGCGAAGCTCCACCAGTTGAGTGGCAAAGGCTCAAAAAGCACCCAGCCCTGTAACTGGAAAAAAAAACCTGTAGAAAAGAGTATGGCCGAAACACCCAATGCCTTGATGGAAGAATAAATCTCAAGGCGAGCCCTCTTCATACCATCTCGATTTTTTTGAATCCGGCAGTCAGGATAATGTTTACTAACTGATACGAGTAATAAACCAGTTACAAAGTAAACTATTAGTGAAATCGCGAATAGAATGACAAAAATGCTTATAAACTCAAAAATCATGCTCATGCAGAATTCTAACCAATAAAACTTAAATCTCACTATTTCTCATAGCGATCAAACAATTGATAGCCTCTTCAATTTGACATTTCTCATGTTTTTGAGGATTAATATAATGACTATAGTCGATATAGGCAGCATAAAATAATTCTTCCAAGCTTAAAATTTTATTCTTTCTTGAAAGAGAGATACGATCATCCGTCAATCCCCATCCAGCGTAAAAAGGAGCACCAAAACAAGTTACCACCTTTTGAGACATTAGTGCTTCAAATCCCATCAGGCTTGACACAACATACACATGATCAACATTTTCAAATAAAGACCAAGGATCATATTCCTGTCTGAGAAATTGACAATGCTCATCATCATAATACTGAGTGAAGTGAGATTTTTTTCCACCTAATATCGCATCTGGATGAGTTTTGATGAGTATTTTTGCCTGGGGGTTTTCACTTATGGCACATTCCAGCATATAATCAAATGTATCCGAAGAAGCCATTCCATATGGTATAGACGTATCGCCAAGTCGCTGATCAACAACAAGAACTACCTTGTTGAAGTGGCCATGAATAAGGTTATTTGAAAAAGCCTGTAATGTCGTGTTGTACTTCGTTAATCTATATTTTTTAATTTTATCTATACACCTTTTTGCCCGGTCTATTTCCCCTTTATTGTAACTACATTCTTGTATAATTTTTTCAAGTTGACTGGGACAAGTGGCATCATAATAAATGCCAATATCATCTTTAATAATACTATGAGGCATTGCGCCATTTACACCTAAGCC
>JABDQZ010000133.1 GCA_013041975.1 Gammaproteobacteria bacterium | reverse complement strand
AGAGAGTTTTACCAAAGAAATTGTATCCAATCCGGAGATCGTCTACGTAAAAATAGCATCACAAGGCATTACACTTTCAGAAGCTGGTCCTGACGAATTTCTAAAAACCCCACGAAATGTTGATTATCAATTAGCTGGTGTCAATGACGGTGTTTTTGACGTAAGCACAGAAATTATAGAAAGCGGCATAGCCTATGGAGAAATTACCATGGGAATGTCTATCGATAATATCCAAAGAGTCTTATCTGAAACCAAAAACTGGAGTATCAGTATTGCAGGACTGGAAGTGATTCTAGTCGCTTTATTTTCTTTCCTGTTAGGCACTTATCTCACCGCGCAACTCAGTCGGTTGAAATCAGGAACCCAATTAATTTCGAGCAAAGGGCCGGGCCATCAAATTGAAGTCAATGGGTCAGATGAAATAGCTGAATTAACAAAGTCATTTAATGACATGTCATTCAAACTAAAAAACAGTTACGAAAACCTGGAAAATAGCCTGGTAGTCCAAAATCAACTTCTGAAAGAATCAACGGAAAACGAGGCGAAAACCAATGCCATGCTATCGGCTTCTCTCGATGGATTAATTACCATCGACACCAATGGATTGGTACTTGACTATAACAGCACGGCTGAAATTATTTTTGGATGGACCCGGGAGGATATTATAAATAAAACATTGGCGGATTTTATAATTCCAGAACATCTTCGAGAAGCTCATCAGCAGGGAATGAAGCATTATATCGATACGGGTGTAGGAGCCGTTTTTGGAAAACGGCTTGAATTACCAGCCCTTCACAAATCAGGAAACGAGCTACTGATAGAAATTGCGATATCACCCATCGAAATCGAAACTGGCAGTATTTTTATCGCTTTCATTCGAGATATAAGCGAGCGGAATCGTATTGAGACAGAGTTGCGTCTTTCGGCTAAAGCATTCGAAACAATCGAACCCATCTTCATCACTGATGACCAGGTTAATTGTATTCGAACCAACAGAGCCTTCGAAAAGGTGACCGGCTATAAAGAAGCTGAAGTTATCGGTAAAAACCCGCGTGATTTTTTAAAGTCAGGCCTCCACGATAAAGCCTTTTACGATGAAATGTGGCAACAAATAAGATCGAATGGAGAATGGAAAGGAGAAATACTGAACATTCGTAAAAACGGCGAAGTCTATCCGGAATATCTCAGCATATCCTCTGTTTATGATACTGATGGAAACAGAACGCATTACGTTGCACATTTCACCGACATCAGTGAGCAGAAAAAAACTGAAGAAAACCTTAAAAATGCGCGCCAAGAAGCGGAAATGGCCAATGAGGCCAAAAGTCGTTTTTTAGCTACCATGAGCCATGAAATCCGTACACCCCTTGGGGCTGTCCTTGGCATACTGGATATGCTTAAAATTACAGGGCTTAACCAGAATCAATCGAATCTAGTTAAAACCGGCGAACAATCCGGCAAACAATTATTGGAAATCATCAATACAATTCTTGACTTCTCCAGAATGAAAGCCGGCAAAATGAAACTTGAGCCCCACCCATTAAGGCTTCATGAAATTTTCAGCAACACAAAAGAAATGTTGAATACCCATGCGGAAAACAAAGGACTCCAGCTCAAGCTCAATATTGACCCCGATGTGCCAAAGTTTGCTTTAGGTGACGCAACACGAATAAGGCAGATTCTTATTAATTTGATCAACAATGCCGTCAAGTTTACTGACAAAGGCCAAGTTGACGTTAAATGTTTTTACGAACCCATTGATGATAAATCATTCAGGCTGATAACACAGGTTATTGATACTGGCATTGGTATTTCGCAAGACTTTCAAAAGATTCTTTTTGATGAGTTCACTATGAGCGATCAGTCTCACTCCAGGAAACAGGAGGGTAGCGGCCTTGGTCTGACGATATCAAAACAACTCTCCGAACTTATGAAAGGCAGTATCCGGTTTTCTTCAAACAAGGACCACGGTGGTTCCATCTTCGAATTTAATATCAAGCTGGAATTTGAAAGTGAAGAAAATGTCATTTCTTACGAGCACCAGTTCAAGCCAAAAACAATCATTCACAATGAACACATCAAGGTACTTATAGCAGAAGACAACGAGGCAAACCGAATGGTCTTTGGAAGTTATCTCTCAAGCGCTGGCATTCAGCATGAATTTGCAAAAAATGGAATTGAGGCGATAGAAGTCTTTAAAAAAGCTGACTTCGACATTGTTCTTATGGATATTTCCATGCCACTGATGGATGGTATCAGTGCAACCCATGAGCTAAGAAAACTGGAAAAACAGGATAGCCCTACACCAATCATCGCTCTTACTGCACATACCATGGAAGAAGAAATCGACCGATATTTAACCGAAGGTATGAATGATCATTTGTCTAAGCCTTGTAACAAGGAGGACATGCTACGATGCATCGTAAAATGGACCACACTTGAAACTTCGATCGCTGCGACTTCACCAGAACCAATTCTAGAGAATACTTCATCATCAACCCACAATGGAACCGAACTGGTTGATGATAAAGTCATTACACAATTAATACACGATACTTCAGAAGAAATAGTACCTGAACTACTGGAATTCTATATTATAGAAGCAAACAAACTGATCAGTAATATTTTAGAAGCTAAAAGCAACCATGATGCACAAGCGCTTGAATTTCATAGCCACACCCTAGGAAGCAGTTCAGGCGCTCATGCTGCCATGCAGCTTCATGAATTAGCACGTAAAATAGAACATTATTGTCGCGATGGGTATGCTGATAAAGCTTTTGAACTGATTGACGAATTACAAGTATTGGCTGAGCAGTCATTCAAAGCCCTGGCAGAGATTGCCCAGGGTTTAGCGGCCAGCCAGTAAGTTTTTGTTTCGTACGCAAATAAAGTGATCTTGGTCACGCAACACATCGAAACTTAATATACCGAGCCTGGTATTCAAGCCGAAACCACGACCATTAATTCGGGTATCACTCCAGTAATCCGTAGCACTTTTCCAACGGGTATCCGAATTTAAGTAGAACAAACCCACGAGTTGACTGATAGAGGGCAAACGCCAGCCACCCTCCATATTACTGCATGCAGTATCTGCCTTGTACCAATCAAATTCATCCATTGTAATCATTAATACCTCTATCTGATCCAGATGCTTTGTCCATAGAAAACTGACTGATGCAACAATGAGCAGAAAAACAGTTATATAATGAAATCGATACTTACGCATTGGCTACACCGAGCTTTGCAACAGATTTCACCTTGTCTGTTTCAATATCAAACAACTTGTTTAACCTGGTTATTATGAAGACCTGTTGAGTCACTGGGTTCAGGTTACTTAATGAAAGAGGACGATTGGTTTCATCAAAATGTTTTTTAAACTTGATAAAGAACACCAGACCACTACTGTCAACGAATTCAAGGTCTGTAAGATCAAACACTGTTGCCTGACCTAATGTAGAAGCATAAATTTCGTCAAAGTTTATCTTTCTCATTTCTGCAAAATCCAGGCGCCCAAACAAGCGAATCACGCTGACATTCTCCTCAATATTCACAAGGTAGTAGAAATTAGAAAATTGCTTTTCACTTGGTTGAGCCTCAAGCAACTCAGTTGTTGAGGAAAACACATGCCTCTCAAACACATCGTATATCCTGTTAAACTTTAAATTTCGGATTAATGCAGGGTGATCAAGTTTGATACAGTGAATGCGATCTTGCTTATCGGCGTTTAATAGCTTACTGAAGAAAGCCATCATACTCGACTCCATCAGCTCTACTTCAGAAAAATCGAAAAGCAGTGGGCTAGCCTGGTTAATATGAAACTGCAAAAAGATTGCATTATCTTCATACCAGTTCCTATCCACGGTTCTGGGAAGACAAATCACCCGGTATCTTTGATCTTCATGTATAAAGCTTTCTACATTTTTTGAATCCAGTGTTGTCAGCTGGTGGCCGGTGACTCCTGTTTTGGCAAACTTTGCTTTGTGCGGATTCAATAATCTATTAAAAGAACGATTTATCATCAAGGGCAATGACATTACTGCAAACTTCGCCAGACCTATAACATATCGTTTCCAAAGTCTTTTCGGATCCTGGGTAAACCTGTATATCCATTCCAGGCCATTTTTCTGCATCCACCGCGGTGCCCGTTTGACATTACCTGCAATAAAATCAAAAGTCCCACCCACACCAATTGAAACAGGTACGTTGAGTCGATCCCGGTTTCGCTGAAACCAGATCAGCTGCTTGGGATTCCCAAAACCGATAAATAGAAGATCAGGTTTCGCCTGGTTGATTTGATCAACAAGCGTCAGGTCATTTTTTTCATCATCAATGTTTTCACCTTCAATATTTACAAAAGGCGTGGCGATACCGCATATTTCAAGTCCTGGATTATCTCGCACCAATTTTTCAGCCGCCTTATTTGTTACCTCATCCTGACCACCGAGCAGAAATACACGGGCATTATGTAATACTGCAGCTTCACAAAGAGCCGGAACAAGGTCAGCACCAGCGACTCTCTCTTTTAGTGGCTCGCCAATCAGTTTACTTAACCAGACCAGAGGCATTCCATCAGCATTGACCAGGTCAGCACTGCGGAGAATTTCAAGCATTTCAGGGTGCCTGGGCGTTCTGCCAGGTAACCAGGAATGTGTCATCACGAGATTATCAACATTGACCGAACCAACCAGCCTGGGCTTCTGATCTATCTTAAACTGATCGATCATGGAAAAGATTTTCTCTATTGTTTCATCCATAGTGAGATTATCGATCGGCAGACCCAAAATCACACTTGAATCTACTTGATTATCATTTTTAGGTTCTTGCTGGTTCATAGCTGCATTCCTGTAAAATATTATTGAGCAACATGTAAAGTGTGTATGGTAATTTCAGGGGGACAAAAAACCCTGATCGGCAGCCCCGAAGAGCCTGTGCCACGCGAGGTGTAACCTTTCAAATCGCCATATTCCCAACTACCGCGGGAAAAACGCCTTTTATTTCGTGTGTTGGTAATTATCGGCATCCCACCAGGCAGGCAAACCTGACCACCATGTGTATGCCCACAGAGGTAGTAGTCGATGCCAATTTCATCGGCTTCATCAATAATCTCCGGAGAATGTGCCAATAGGATGATGGTTTCTTCAGCAGGTACCTTGTGTAATGCCTTGTCAATATCATCGGTCTGGTAATAATGGGGATCTTCTACTCCGGCAATCCAGATAAACGCCTGATCTCTTTGCACTGCAAGGGATTCGTTAAGCAGCACCTTTATGCCGAGTGACTCTAAATGTGGCACTATTTCCAGGTCATCATGATTTCCCAGGATACCGATTACCCCGTCTTTGCATTCCAGTGATGGCATAAGTTTTTTCATACCCTCAATGACGCCATCAGAAACACCACCGGTATGAAAACGGTAATCACCGGTAATCACACATAGGTCGAAGTGCAGAGTTTGCAAGTGTTCAATAAGACGCTCTCCTTCATCGTGCATGAAATCTATATGTAAATCGGATAAATGCAGGATTCGGTAATGATGAAATGTTTCAGGTAAGCGTTTTAGCGTTACCGGTATTTCCTCAATACGAAAGTCCATGGTATTTTGCTGAGCTTTTTTTAAAAGCCCCATCATCCTTAAAGATTTCTGTAAAACACGGTACATGGGATCGATATTTTCCCAATAGACGTGCGTCCCCTTGCCTGACAGTTTGAAAGCTACACGCTTAGTCTGCCGTCGCATACGCTTTGCGTATGCATGAGTGCCTAATCGATGTTCGAGGTTTTCAAGCCAATCAGAATCCATGACGATGTTACTCCTGGTCCATTGCCTTATGACAATGATTCCAAAGCTGAATTTTCATCAGCGTAAATTGAAAAAATACGCGTCATACGAGTCAGTTCAAACAAGGTCTGCGCCTGAGCCGACAGGTTTGAAATAGCGACATCTGCATTGTTTTCCCTGGCATTTCTGACCAGCGACACAATCAAGCCAAGTCCGGAGGAATCAATGAAATCGACATTTTCCATGTTCAAAATCATCCATTTATCCAGGCCTTCTGTGGTTTTCTTCAATTCATCACGATAATTGCGAACTGCAGCGGCATCGAGACGCCCATCCAGTCTTGCGACAGTAATCGTGTTGTTAACTTCTGTTGATACATTCATTGGATTAAGCTCCTTTCAATTTAATTTGATCAGACTGTTTACGGTTAAAAGTGAACAAAACTGTTATCCACTTGAAAATCATTTTTAGATTGGTTTTCACACCACACGTGGCAAGGTAGAAGGCATCACTGACAAAGTGACTTTCGGTAGTGTTGACACTGCCGGAATTGAAATCTTCAAGATTAATTACCCCGGGCATTTCCCAAATATGATCAACAGCCCAATGTGGATAAATTATCGTTTTGCTTTGTTGAGCTGATGTACCCACCAGGGCCAGATCACCTTTAACAACATGAACCAACCAGGTGGCCTTCCTCCAGCCAACGTGCTCTATATCAAGCGATAAAACTGGCAGTTCTGTGAAGTTGACTTCACCATTGAGATTACGTCCGGCAGGTAAATAAAGTTTGTTCTCAACAATCGCTGTTTTATTCACAATATGGCGACCGAGGTAAAAAATCACGATTGGCCAGACTAATACTGACAACAGTAGAATGGCTGCCAGGCGTTGTGAGTAACTAACCCTTCTCGGTTTTATCTTTGTCGAACCAATAATTGACGCATCATCAATCCAGGTTGCCTGCTCTAGATCGACATGGTAAATCATTGGACCATCGACGATGACCCGGTTTAATTCTGAATGTGAGCCGATATAGGTATGATCAAAAATAACCGATTCATTAATCGAGCTTTCACCATCAATGATTGTATCTGCGCCAATTACAACCGAACTCCCCAGGCTCACATTTGAATTAATGAGACTGTGACGACCAAGCCTGCAGGCTGATTTAAATTCAAACCCTGGTTTTATCTGCACTCCCACTTCCAGATGCAGGCCACTTTCCACCTCGAAACCTAAAGGTAACGGATCGGGAATATCGGCGTTTATTACGTCCATGTTGATTTGCCAGAAATCACGGGGAGATGCGATTTTCCGTGTCATCAACCTTCTTTTACCTGGTTTAGACACTGTTTTCCCATCAACGATGTCCCTTATCATCATTTCATTAACCACAGAAAGGTCAGCGATAGACTCGAGAGCCATATCATTTTCAACAATTTGGATAACGGTTTCTGATTCAAGCCATGCTGCCAGGTCTGCTGCAGGAAAACGGTCCAGGCTGACAATAAAACTCTGTTCTTGAATGGCTGGCATAACGAAACGAAACGATTCCTTACTATCAAGTGATTCAGGTAGAGTAATCACATCGATAGACAGACCCCATCGTTCACCTTCACCAACGAAGGTCCTGACCTGCTCAGGATAGCGTCTTACAAAAATCTTAAGGTGGGTAACCCCTATCAGACTCAGATGTTCACACCAGAATTGAATGAGAGGTTTACCGGCGAAAGGCAACATGGCGACAGAGCGCTTTTCCAGTAAGGGGGCCATAGATTCTGCCGCAGCGTTTTCGACGATGAAGGCATGACGAATCGGGTGGGTGTATTTCATTAGTAAGCTCCTTTACCCAGCAATACTGCTGGAACCGTTTTGAACAGGATAATTATGTCGTTTACAAAGCTCTGGCTGTTGATGTACTGGACATCCAGCCTGACTTGTCCTGCAAAATCGATATCCGATCGACCACTGACCTGCCAGATACAGGTAATCCCAGGGGTAACATCCAGTCGACGACGATCGGAAAGCGAATATTCCTGAACTTCGGCTATAACCGGCGGCCGGGGACCTACCAGCGACATGTCGCCATTAAGTACATTGAATAACTGCGGTAACTCATCAATGGAAAACTTTCTGATGATCGCGCCAACCCGGGTAATTCTTGGGTCCTTTTTCATTTTGAAAATTACGCCCGCCTCAGATTCATTTTGATCCAACAACTGGCTTTTCAGCTTTTCGGCTTCCATCACCATGGAGCGGAACTTGTACATAGTGAAAAGCTTTCCCCAACGACCCACACGCTGTTGTTTAAAAATTGATGGTCCCGGGTCTTCTAGCTTGATTGCCAACCAGGCGAATAGAAAGACTGGAGACAACAAGATAATCGCAACCAGGCTGGCAATAATATCCAGTGCACGCTTTAAGAAATAAGAAGATGAAACAACGGCTTTCCACAATCTACGCTTGAATGCGAGCTGGGTTTTTGTAACCAGGCGTCCGAAAACGGATTGCTGCTTGTGATATTTTCTAGAAAGCTCTGATATTGGATCAGACATTTTTTAATCCCGTTTGTTTCTACTGAGATGTATAGAGCAAACGCCATGCCAAAGTTTTTTATTTATATTTTTCAGTAACTTATATTTTTCTATGGCTTACAAAGAAGAGCAGTTTGCAATTTGCAAAGTGGCTGATTTGATGAAGACTGAAGGAAATTGCAAATTGCAATTTGAAAGTCAAATAGCGTGTGATAGTTGCGAACACAACAAATTTCACATCGTCAGGAATGAAAAGTGTCGGCTTAAGCTCTGTTCAAGCGTTTTAAAAGAATTTCACCCAAACCAGTCGGTATGCGTTTCATGAGTAAAGCCTCGAAGAGCCCTAGTATCACAAAACTACTCCAGGTAACAAAAAATACTCGTTCGATATAACCACCGCTGAACAGCTCAATATCATTGATATCCTGCCAGGTCAGTACCACTCCGGCTGCCATAAAAGCAGGCAATATGGCATAAGCAAAATTTCTTCCCAGACGATAGACTCGGGATAGTGAGTGACCTGATGAATACGTCAAGCAGTAGCTCGCGTAATATGAAAAAGTATGTATGAGACCGGCAAAAATCAAAGAACCCAGAAACAGGTCGAGCTGGTACTGTTCGTAACGTTGATCACCTAGCAACGACTCAATTGAAGCCGCGAAAATAAGAAAGATACCGGAACGAAAAACAAATTCAGTCAAAATCACCACCCAGATTGGCTTACCTCTTAGTTCATCTCCAGCATCATTCGCGTAGTTACTGATTTCTACAGCCCGGGGCGGGCCTACAAGGAGTACGTAACCAATAAAAAATAGCGTATTTAAAACCATGGAATCATTTCCTGCTTGTATTGCACCTAAAACCTTTTACTTCTTCCCATAACGCCTGAATGATAATCAACTTGCGCGGAAACAATATTTTTTATCTTGTACTGGCCAGTTAAAACTTTATGAGTATAAAAGGCCACATTGTAGGTCATGGTAGTTAATTTCTGCAGAAAACTGGAATACACCTTACTCAGATACAGCGTGTTTCGAATTGTGTAATATTGACTTAAGTCGGAACCTACCGAAGTCGTGGCACTCACCTTATGATAAATCACTGATCTGGAAGTATACATAAGCTTGAAGCCAACTTGACGTAGCCTGAGCGAATATTCCGTGTCTTCGACATAAAGAAAATAATCTTCATCCATCAAGCCGGTTTTATCGATGGCTTCTCTGGATAATAGCATGCAGCAACCGGAAGCAAATTCGACAGGCTTCACTTCTGCAACTTTATTATCGGTAAGATTGTAGTGATCATGATCAGCACGACAAAACCAGGGGTTAAAAGTACCTCCTGCATACCAGGTTTTATCCGGATCAGACGCATAGAGAATTTTACTAATCACGCACCCGACATCCTCATTGCTGTCAAACACTTCCAGCAGCGGCTCAATAAAGTCAGGTTCTACGAGCGTATCGTTATTAAGGATCAGCATGTAATCAGCATTAAGCTTCCTGGCTTCCTGGATGCCTATATTATTACCGGCTGAAAAACCGTTATTCTCCGGTGATTCGATAATGATGACATTCTCATATTGAAGATTGTGTTTAAGAACCTTGATTGAATTATCGGTACTGGCATTATCGACAATGATAATTTTCACATTGGCATAGGTGACTTTAGTTAAACTTTCAACACACTCAATCGTATCTGCCGCACCGTTATAGTTAATCAGAATAATAGAAACCAATGGATGTTTATCTAGATTCATTTTCAAAACTCTACTGAATGAGTCAAATTTAAAACCCCCTGATACTCGTCACACCTTGATGATAACGAGTAGTGCTTTTTAAGGAATGCTTTAGCACGAGCACTGATAGACTCATTGGCCTTGTCTGACTGCAGCAGGTTTAAAACACAATGTGAAAACTCTTCGGCAGCATCTGCGATCAATAACTCATTACCATGTTCGGCACCTATCGTGTCACAGGCCAGCCGAGTCGAAACAACAGGTATGCCATGATTGAAAGCTTCCAATATCTTGATACGTATCCCGCTACCTTCTAACAATGGCACTATAAAGGCTCGATGAGTTTGATACAGTTCATTCAGGTCTTCGACATAACCCAGCATATTGATCCCTTCAATGGAGTCGAACGAGGTCTCAACTTTACCGCTACCCACTATATTAAGGACAGCATCGGGTTCCTGTTGCTTTATTTTCGACCAGACATGATCCACGAACCAATTCAAACCATTCATGTTCGGTTGCCAGGATAGGTTACCAATATACAAGATCGATTTTTCTGATGACAATGACCTGTCCGCATCGGTTACGTCATAGGTAGGCTTCATTGGAAAAACATTACGATTGAACTGCTTAAAGTAGTCGGCATTCTCGTCACAAACGGTAAATACCAGGGAGTTGTCTTTAATAGCCTTTAATTCATAGTTTCTGGTTCTTTTCCATTCGAGGCCCAGTACCCATTTTTTCCAACCAGATTGTTTGCGGTACTCCTGTTCAACAAGTTCGAATTCGATATTGTGATCCTTAAACACCATTTGTTTGTAATGACCACTGTGATGCTTTTTTATATATCTGGCGTAGGGATACATGTTCAGATAATCAATGAATACCACGTCGTAGTGATTATTTTCAAAACATTCGTCGATAAGTCGGTACATTTCGCTGTTAACAAACTTGGCTGCCACATAGGGCGTTGCCGTAAGGTAACTTCGTAGCATAGTCGTCAGTAATTTTGCAGGTTTATTACGGATATGCACATCATGGTCGACAGGATCTTTAAAAATGACATTGTCAAAAATATTTTTAAAATACTGGATACCCTTTTCAACCGTTTCACGTTCCTCAGTAAATGACAGTACCGTGACATCATCGTCATTCGAGACAACGCTGATGCCGTTGAAAGCTCCTATCTTTCCGCCGTTGTCCAGTGGATAGGGAAATTGTGTCGTAATAAATAAAGTGCTCATCTAAGCTCACCCTGCTAATGCATGTTCGTCAATAGTGAATGACCTAAGCCTTTGCAGGTTCCATGCCTATTTAAAGCTTTAGCATAAAAAGCATAATAAATATCGATATATCAGTCAGTTAAGATCTACACTGAAATATATGAGGGGTTCTAGAATCAAGTGCTTTGCATTCTGCTCAGGAAATTTTGTGAACTTTTGCAATATGCAAGTCATTGATTAATTCAATAGACTAAAAATTCACTGCGAACAATAAAGGATAAAATGATTGGCATAACCTTTGCTAAATATTGTCAAAATTTGAACGCTAAACTTATAGAAGCACCTTTAAACAAGAGATTCAGCATTGCTTAGCACGCGCATCAGTTTCAGTTCGCTTATATCGGCTGCCATTTTTATGGTTCTGTACACAGGACTGCAGGGTGGACGCTATTTCCTGGCCAACCGTATACAGGAACTAGGCTTGCTATTGGCTATAATGTTGTTTTTTTACGGTGCTATTGTTGCCAGCCTGCATATTCGAAATAAAGACTTGAAGTGGAACTGGTGGTTTTTTTCTACGCTATTTCTTGTTGCCTACACTTTTGTTTTGCCAGGTTATGTATTCTCAATTAATGCTGATGTTCCTATGTTGCCTAGTGTTCTGGCTTCTCGTGGTTACCTGATCATCTTCTTTGGTCCTGCGCTTTATTTTTTATACCGCATCGGCTTTGACGTAAGAAAAATTGAACGAGTTTTCATCGTAGCCCTGGTATTTCTGGCCATTAATTACATGTTTCATTATTTTAGACTGGATCTGAGGGCAACTTATTTTTCAGCAGATCACACCGTGGCGTCACTCGTTACCCATGATGACTGGCGAGGCTATCGCTTAAAGCCCAGCTCCCTGGCTCTTTTTACACTAAGTATTCTTGCACCATTCCTGATGATCACCAGCAAACAAGCCGCAAAAAAACTCTTCTGGCTATTGATCATTCTCATACTTGCCTATATCTGGTTTCTTGTGAAAGCCCGCTCAATGGCAGCCACCCTGGTTCTATCCAGCCTGATGTATCCGATGTTCTTTGCTAAAAAAAGAAGACTTGCCCTGTTTTTCTTTGCCTTGCCCATTATGCTGGCAGGTATTGGCGCTATCATCATGGCCGCAGTTGAATACATGTCCAGCCAGGCAGGAGGCGGTGGAGATGCCGTACGCGCGACGTCATATGCACTTGCGATTAACTCATTATCTGATAATCCCTTTCTGGGATTTGGCCAACAAAGTTTCTACACCAAAACTGAACAGGACCTCATTTGGGTATACTTCTCCTCGGATGATATAGGGATCATGGGCGTCGCCTTTAAATATGGACTGATCGGTACTTTCGTTTACCTGTTCTTTAATTTCTTTATTCTGCAGCGCCTCATAAAAACCATCTGGCTTTACAAGCGCATGTATGGCCATATCAATCCTGTCATGTTTTCGGTACTGATCGTGTTCCTTGCACTGTTTATCAATCTGGCATTGAATCCTGCACTGGCAAGGATAGACGGAATGACGCTCGGAGGTTTTGCCATTGGTTTAACCTCTGCCTGGCGTCATAAAATTTTTATGCAATTAAAAACCTCCACCAACAATCAGCAAACGGTTGTGAGCGATCCCATCACATCTCAACCTGCACTGCCCCAGACTTAAAAGCCAGTATTTCCTTCCCGTCTTAGCTAGACGGTTTCTTCTCTGTTGCAATTTGCATTTCGCAAAGTAAATCACTGTTTGGAAAGCACTAATATTTGCAAAATGAAAATCATTATTTTTGACGATCGCTTTTCATAAAATAATTTATTCTATTTAAATACAGATACTTAGCCCGGTTTTTTGTAGCTTTTGTATTTTTGGCATGGCTGATGCAAATCTCTTATCAACCCCGCAATACAACGAATAATCGCGGATAGAACAATTACTTTTAGGAGAACAGACCATGATAGTTAAAGCGAGAGCTCCTCTCAGACTGGGTCTAGCCGGTGGCGGAACGGATGTTTCACCCTACTGCGACGTCCACGGTGGTGCTGTACTAAACGCGACCATTGATAGATACGCCTACGCAGTCATTAAAACACTTAACGAACCTGTCATTCGTTTCAAGGCCACTGACAGAGAAACAGAGCTTGAAATTAACATTAATGACGACCTGTCGGATTTTCCCGAGCACTGTCTGCATATCGCTGTTTACAAGGAAATGGTTGAAAAATACAACGATGGTGAACGTGTAGCACTCGAACTGAACACCAATGTCGATGCACCTGTCGGTTCTGGCCTGGGTTCTTCATCAACACTCGTCGTCGTCATGATCAGAGCGTTCGTAGAATTATTTAATGCACCACTGGATGATTACGATATAGCTCAACTCGCCTTCAAAATTGAGCGACAAGACTGCGGTTTACAAGGCGGCAGACAAGACCAGTTTGCAGCAACCTTTGGTGGCTTCAATTACATGGAATTTTATGCTGATAACCGCTCTATCATTAACCCGCTAAGAATAAAGAACTGGGTTATAAACGAGTTGGAATCATCGCTGGTGTTGTTTTACACCGGCGTATCACGTGAATCAGCCAGGATTATTCAAGATCAAAGCAACAACGTAAAGAAGGGCTCTGATGAAACGTTGACCGCCATGCACGGCATCAAGGAAGAAGCCATCATGATGAAGGAATGTTTACTCAAAGGTGACTTTTCGAGTTTTGTCGGATCCATGCTGTTTGGCTGGGCCAACAAGAAAAAGTCTGCAAAAACCGTATCTAACCCTCTCATCGACAAGATTTACGACAGTGCCCTTGATGCGGGTGCGCTGGCTGGGAAAGTTTCCGGAGCCGGTGGTGGTGGCTTCATGATGTTTTTTGTACCCACTGAAAAACGTATGAATGTCATACGTACTTTGAATCAATTTGACGGTCAGGTTAGTAACTGTCATTTCACTAAGCAAGGCTCACAGGCCTGGAGGATTGAAATATGAAATCTGCTGCACTTAAAGATGTTTCTGTTCAAAACGAATTTAGCATTAACCCTTTAGTTATCGATCAGTTCACTCAAACTCGAGATGTCTACGAAACCATGCTTGCTGATGAAAATCTGCAAGTTAAAGTTACCCAGGCAGCTTATGCATGTATAAATTCATTACAAAACGACGGTAAAATTTTGTTAGCTGGTAACGGTGGCAGTGCTGCAGATGCTCAGCACATTGCTGGTGAACTGGTTAGTCGTTTTGCCTTTGATCGTCCGGGATTACCAGCCGTTGCACTGACAACCGACTCATCAATCCTCACTGCGATCGGCAATGACTACGGCTATGAAAAACTTTTCGAGCGCCAGGTACAGGCTAATGGTAAAACAGGGGATGTGCTGATCGTCTATTCTACCTCGGGAAAATCACCCAATATCATTAAAGCACTCGAAAAGGCTCGTGAAATGGGCATGATCACAATTGGCTTGACCGGTAACAAAGGTGGTCGCATGGTGGATTTGTGCGATTACTTACTGGATGTGCCTTCATCTGAAACCCCGAAAATACAGGAAGGTCATCTGGGTATCGGCCACATCATCTGCGGCATTATTGAAAACGTTATTTTCGGAGATAATGCCTGATGGAAGCTGTAATCCTTGCAGGAGGATTTGGCACACGCCTACGCGAAGTCGTGCCGGA
>JABDQZ010000125.1 GCA_013041975.1 Gammaproteobacteria bacterium | reverse complement strand
GGATAAAGTACGTATAGCAGCGGGGTATAGACCCAGGAGGCCGGGAAGGCGAGTGTTTCCGGTGACATTGCTGCGAGCGTTTTGGGAGCGACCTCGGCAAATATCAGAATGACCAGCGTGAGAATGCCGGCGGCAATGGCGATATAGGCTTCACCACCAAGACGCAGGGCAATGATGGTCGATAATGACGAGGCCAGAATGTTGACAAAATTGTTACCCAGCAGAATAAGGCCAATCAGACGGTCTGGACGTTTTAACAGCTTGGCTGCCAGCAGGGCTCCACGATGACCACTGTCTGCCATGTGTTTAAGACGATAACGGTTGAGCGTCATCAACGCGGTTTCTGAACCGGAAAAAAAAGCTGAAAGTAAAATCAGGACACCAAGTGCGCCAAACAGGGCACTGAGAGGGATTTCGTTCAAGTCGGGGATCCTTGTAAGGCTACAACGTAGATAGTTTGCCATCCTTGTTGAAAAATGCCAGCGACATTTTTTTGACATTTTTTTGATGCGATGCTTTACTTGCTTCAAGTCATGGATTTAAAAAGAGTTTTATAAGATGGCTTGTCACGGCATTAGCCGGGATTAGCAAGCGCGATGGGGGATTCTTAAGGGGGAGAATCGCGTTTCTCACCCTTGAGTGCCGTAACGCGAATTTATTTCGTGTCGGCAAACATCAAAGCATAATAATTACTATCAGTCTTCGGGACTGAACGGGGGGATTTCATTGAGCCAGGAACTGCAGGACGGACTGGACCTTTTACATGCCGGTAGCATCATCGTCATCGATGACAACAAAGACAGTACTGACTATTTCAGCCGTATTTTCCATTTCATGGCCTGTCATACCCGCATTTTGGAGAAAACCGCGGAATTGCCTGACTGTCTCGATGCCATTAATGACAAGCCCTGTGTGGCGATCTTTCTGGGGCCGGACTTCAGTGAGAAAGATCTGCAGTCAGTGGCAAAAGTGGCAGCCGGACACGTGCCCAAGCTACCCGTTTTCATGTTTGGTGAAAAAGACAAACTGCCAACTCGTCCAGAGGGTGATGTGCTCGGCAATGTGGTATTGCCCACAACCTTTGACGTACTGATCAACCTGATTCACAAGGCCAAGGTGTTTCTCGACAGCCAGTCTCTCGAAGGTGCCGGGCGTCCTCTGGAAATGTTCCGTAGTATTTCCGGTAAAAGCAGTGCTTCAAAAGAAATTGATCAGATGATCCAGCAGGTAGCCAATTCCAGTGCCACGGTACTGATCCTGGGTGAATCCGGTACCGGTAAGGAAGTCACTGCCAGAAAGCTGCATGTGCACTCCAATCGACGCAACCAGCCATTTGTACCAGTCAACTGTGGCGCCATCCCTGAAGACCTTCTGGAAAGTGAATTGTTTGGCCATGAAAAGGGGGCTTTTACCGGAGCCATAACCACGCGCAAGGGGCGTTTTGAAATGGCTGAAGGCGGAACCTTGTTTCTGGATGAGATCGGCGATATGAGTATGCCGATGCAGGTCAAGATTCTGCGTGTTCTTCAGGAGCGCACCTTTGAACGTATCGGCAGCAACAAGACGATGGAATGTAATGTGCGTATTCTTGCGGCGACGCATCGCAATCTTGAAGAACGTATCAAGGAAGGACTGTTTCGTGAGGACCTTTACTTTCGGCTGAATGTTTTTCCAATCGACATTCCACCCTTACGCGATCGTACCGAAGATATCCCTATGCTGGTGCATGATCTGATTCGCAGACTGGAACAGGAAAAGCGCGGTTCAGTGCGACTGACCCCACTGGCTATTTCAGCTATCGGTTATTACCACTGGCCAGGCAATGTACGTGAATTAGCCAACTTTATTGAACGCATGGCGATCCTGTTTCCACAGGCCGTGGTCGATATTGGGGACCTGCCTGAAAAATATCGTGAACATGCACCTCTGAACGAGCTGAAGGCGGCTGACCCGGTTCCCTATATCGAAGGAGAGGAGACGCCGATGGTTGCTCCTGCTACCGTTGCTGATATGACGCAACTGCCCTCAGAGGGCATGGACCTTAAAGCGCATCTGGTAGAAATGGAAAAGACCATCATTCAACAGGCGCTTGAGGATGCAGATGGCGTTGTTGCCCAGGCCGCCAAAAAGCTCAAAATGCGTCGAACCACGCTGGTCGAAAAAATCAAAAAGTACGATATGCAGCGCGACAAGGATGCGACGTTAATTTGACAATCCAGTTTCTGTATATCCTAACTATCTGATATTTAAATAAATAAAAAATTGGCACATTTTTCGCTAACTGTGATTAACAGTGATAAAAACCTGGCGGAAAAGCATGGATCAATTAACAGCACGACAATCCGATACGGCCAACCTTGAACATGAGTATCAGGTTGTGGACCAGTTATCCACGCGTCTGACAGATTCCTATGAGCAGTTACAGCAGCAGGTGGCACGACTGACACGCGAGCTCTCAGAAACGCGTCAGCGTCATATCCGTGAATTAAGGGATAAGGAAAGACTGGCAAACCGACTCTATCGCGTGCTCGAGGCGCTGCCTGCCGCTGTCATCGTCATTGATGATCGTGATCGTATTGACCAGTTCAACCCGATTGCTGAAATCCTTTTCCCAGACATCCGCTGGGGCAGGCTGTGGCATGAAGTCTTTGGTGAGCAGGTTTCCTCACAAACGGCCAATAATGAATTCAAACTCAAGGATGGGCGCTGCATCAGCGTTTCCAGGCAAAGCTTATCGCCTGATCCGGGCAAGATCGTGGTGGTCATCGATGTGACCGACAGCCGCGCACTACAGGAACAGTTAAACCGCCAGCAGCGCCTGGCAGAAATGGGCGAAATGGCGGCCCAGTTAGCACACCAGATACGAACTCCCGTTGCATCTGCATTGTTATACAGTGAACATCTGGGCCGCCATGATTTACGCAAGGATCAGCGCGAGCGTTTCAGCGAAAGCCTTTGCCAGAGCCTGCGTCATACCGAAAACCAGGTAAAGGATTTGCTGACCTTTGCCCGCGGTGGTCATTTTGAACCAGCGACTGTCAATCTCTCCAACCTGGTGGGTGAAGTTGAAGACAATGTTGAGCCAATCCTGCAGGATGCAGGTGCAACGTTAAACGTGGTCGATCAAACGGATGGCAAGGCCTTTGTCAAGGGTAACAACGATGCGCTTGCCGGCGCACTGGCTAACCTGATCGAAAACGCTACGCGTCATGGGGGTGAATCGGTCGCTGTTGACCTGATCTTGACCAGGGTCGAAGACGGTTACTGCATACGCATCGAAGATGATGGCGTCGGCATTGCTGAAGACATCAGGCATGAAATTTTCAATCCGTTTTTCACTACCAGCAGCAGTGGTACCGGGCTGGGATTGGCTGTTGTACAGAATGTGATTCTAGCTCATGGCGGTGCCATCCTTTTACTGCAAGATGAAAAGCGCGAGCATGAAAGCGGGGCAGGGTTTGTTATCTGCCTGCCGGACATGACTGAACAAGATGAGACAGGCCTGGAGAAGAGCCATGACTGAAAACATTGTATTGATTGTTGAAGACGACAAAAGCCTGGGAACAGCCCTGTCTGATACCCTGGAACTGGCCGGTATACAGACCGTACATGTCACTGATGGGCAGGCAGCACTGAATATCCTGGCTAATCAGGAAGTCAACCTGGTGGTCAGCGATGTGCAGATGAAACCGATGGATGGTTTTACCTTGCTGGAAAACATGCGTAAACGCTTTGCCAGTATTCCTGTGATTCTGATGACCGCCTTTGCTACTGTCGAACGTGCAGTTTCAGCCATGCACCTGGGGGCCGTCGATTACCTGGTCAAGCCCTTTGAATCCGATGTGCTTATCGACAAGGTCAGCCGTTATTTACCGCTTGAAACACAACAGACAAGTTCGCTGATTGCCGAAGATCTGCGTACCCGTGAACTGGTGGAAATGGCGTTGCGTGTTGCCCATAGCGATGCCT
>JABDQZ010000120.1 GCA_013041975.1 Gammaproteobacteria bacterium | reverse complement strand
ATCCAATACCATGGTGACGGCCGATGATACAGCTATGAAAAAGGACAACCTGTTGCTAATGGCTAAAATGAAAAGCCTGCTCGGTCAGACTGCTGAAGCTGAACGCATCCTGATGCAGGCAAATGCTATTAAATAATTTGACATAAAATAATTATTTTTCATATACCTATAATAATTTTCTAGAAATTGCATTATACTTCTGACCATGAGTCTTTATGCTGCTGATAAACTGATTGCACAGGCGCGTATCCTGGCTGCGCAATACCGTGAAACCATGGGAAAGCCACTGCCTGGTATCAGCAATGAGATTGCCGAGCATGATGCGATGCGCCTGATGCAGCTTCAGCCTGCTCCAAAAGACGCCGTTGGTTACAATGCAATTGACCCTGCCCGTAATGATATGCGCATCCAGATTAAATCGCGTGCGGTGCTTGAGGAGTCTAAAAGTAATCCCCGCCTGGGCCAGTTGAACGTCAATCAGGACTGGGACAGCGTGTTACTTGTTATCATGAATAATCAGTACATGCCTGTTGAGATTTACGAGGCTTATCGGGATGAACTTGAAGAAGCCATCTACGAGGCAAAAGCCAACAGCCGTGCCAAACGTGGTGCCATGACCATCGGACGTTTCAAGAAACTGGCTCACCTGGCCTGGTCTGAAGAAAAAGGTCTCATTCCTGACTGATATTCCGTATGGATCTGGAACAATATCTCGGGCCAGAAGGTCTTCTCGCCAAGCAGATTGATGGTTTTTCCTACCGGGAACAGCAATTTGAAATGGCCTCTGTGGTTGCTGATACCATCAACTCGGGCCAAACCCTGATTTGTGAAGCTGGAACGGGTACCGGAAAGACTTTTGCCTATTTACTTCCGGTGATGCTTTCCGGCAAGAAAGCCATTATCTCTACAGGCACCAAAAATCTTCAGGATCAACTTTATCATCGTGACCTGCCAAAGGTTCGCGAGTTACTCTCAACTCCCGTAAAAGCGGCTTTGCTTAAAGGTCGCTCCAATTACCTCTGTCTGAATCGCATGGACCATGCACTCACAGATTTGCGAGGCCACAGCAAGGAAAATGCTGAACATCTGGCAACTATTCGTGACTGGTCCTCGGTCACACGTAGTGGCGATATCGCCGAGCTGGGCGTGATTTCCGAAGATGCCATGGTCTGGCCACTGGTAACCTCCAGTGCCGAGAACTGTCTGGGCCAGGATTGCCCATCATACCGAGACTGTCACCTGGTAGAAGCCAGGAGACAGGCTCAGGAAGCCGACGTGGTGGTGATCAATCATCATTTGTTATGCGCCGATTTCGCACTCAAGGATGATGGCTTTGGAGAAATCCTTCCAGAGACTGATTGCTTTATCATTGACGAGGCACACCAGTTACCGGAAGTCGCCAGTAACTTTTTTGGCACCACCATCAGTGGCAGGCAATTACTGGAATTGTCTCGTGATGTTGATGCTGAATATCACAGGGAGTTCGGTGATTTACCGAAATTGTTGACTGCAACAGCGAACTTTTCAAAGTCGGTGAAGGATCTGCGTCTGTTGTTTGGAATGGACCCTCGAAAGGGACGTTGGCAGGAAATTGAACAGGATGTGCGAATTGTTCGTGTTATTGATGAAGTCGAGAACAGGCTTAATGAACTGATTGAAATGCTCAAAACTCTGCAAGGGCGAACCCGCGACATGGATAACTGCATGGAACGTGCTTCAACCTTGTTATCACAACTGCAGCATATTACGGATCCTAAACCAGAAGATAACGATATCCGCTGGTTTGAAACCCATCGTCAGAGTTTCCGTTTTAACCTGACGCCACTGGAAATTTCTGATGTGTTTGCGGCACAAATGCAAAGCCATCCAGCCAGCTGGGTGTTTACTTCCGCAACATTGTCAGTCAATGGCAAGTTTACGCACTTTCAACAGCAGCTCGGTGTTGACGATGCTGCGACCCACCAGTGGGATAGCCCGTTTGATTACCAGAGCCAGGCCTTGTGGTTTGTACCCCGTGGATTACCGGAGCCGAATCATCAGGATTACAACAGGGAAGTCGCAATGCTCAGTATCGATATAGTGGAACACAGTCAGGGCAGGGCATTTTTGTTGTATACCAGTTACAAGGCGCTATACGAAGCAGCGGATATTCCCGAAGAGGAACTTGATTATCCGATTCTGATACAGGGAACAAAATCCAAAAATGAATTGCTTGAACAGTTTCGCAAACTAGGTAATGCCGTATTACTTGGAACTGCCAGTTTCTGGGAAGGCGTCGATGTGCGCGGAGAAGCACTGTCCTGCGTTATTATCGATAAACTGCCTTTTGCCTCGCCCGGCGATCCGGTATTACAGGCTCGCATAGATGCAATGCGCTCCAATGGCAGCAATCCTTTCATGGAGTTTCAGGTGCCACAGGCCGCTATTGCCCTGAAACAGGGAGCCGGAAGACTGATACGTGACAATACTGACCGAGGTGTGCTGGTCATTTGCGATCCAAGGCTTTTGTCACGCTCCAAACCTTATGGGAAAATCTTTCTCAACAGCATGCCAGATTTTGCGCGTACGCGTGACCTGGAAGATATACACAGGTTTTTTGAGCAATGAAAATACTCGCCATTGATACTGCAACAGAAGGCTGTTCGGCAGCCCTGCTAAACGATGATAAAATCATCAGTCGCCAGGAGGTTGTGCCGCGTAAACATGCTGACCTCATTCTGCCAATGCTCGATGAAATTCTTGCCGAAGCCCAATTGTCGTTAAAACAGCTTGATGCACTGGCTTTTGGTAGAGGACCAGGTGCATTCACCGGGGTAAGAATCGCTACCGGTGTCATTCAGGGGATCGCATTTGGCAGCGACCTGCCTGTTGTACCCGTTTCAACTTTGCGCGCACTGGCACAACGTACTTTCAATGAGTATCAGCATGAAAAGGTACTGACCGCTTTTGATGCCCGTATGGATGAAGTTTACTGGGCAGAATATGCGTTGGGTGAAAATGAAATCATGCAGTTGCAGGGTGAAGAACAGGTTATTGCACCAGAGCATGTCACCTTGTCATCCTCGCACCAGCAATGGGTAGGCTCGGGCAGTGGTTGGGCGGCGTATTCCGACGTCCTGAAAAAGGCTGTCTCTGCTGAATCACTCACTCTCTATACCGATATGATCACACGTGCCGATGAAATCGTAACACTCGCCAGCCATGATTTTGCTCAGGGGATTTCAGTTGGCGCTGAAAATGCCTTACCGGTGTATTTGCGAAACAAGGTGGCTAAAAAGAAGTCGGCCTGATTTCTTTTGGTAATTACCGTAAAATAACACCATGATGAACGATGATGTTGACAACTGGGACATAGCCACCCGCGCTATACGTACCGGTCATGAGCGTACCGCAGAGGGTGAACACTCCGAACCGATTTTTGCCACGTCCAGCTTTGTGTTTGACAGTGCAGCGCATGCGGCTGCACGTTTTGCTGGTGATGAGGCGGGTAATATTTATTCGCGCTTTACCAACCCGACGGTAAGAACTTTCGAAGCGCGCCTGGCAGCCATGGAAGAGGGTGAAAGCTGCGTAGCTTTTGCTTCTGGAATGGCTGCGATTTTGTCTACCTGTCTTGGTTTGCTGAAAGCCGGTGATCATGTGCTTTGTTCCAGCAGCGTTTTTGGCACCACCACCGTACTTTTTAATCGTTACATGAGCAAGTTCGGTATTGAAACCAGTTTTGTTTCTTTGACTGACATGGCGCAATGGGAACAGTCGATCAAACCGGAAACTCGGTTACTGTTTCTGGAGACGCCTTCCAATCCGTTGACTCAGGTTGCCGATATTGCCGCCTTATCCGATCTGGCGCATAAAAATGATGCTTTGCTGGTGGTTGATAATTGTTTCTGCACACCGGTTTTACAACAACCTTTGAAATTGGGGGCCGATATTGTGGTGCACTCGGCAACCAAGTACCTGGATGGCCAGGGCAGGGCCATGGGTGGTGCAGTTGTTGGTGATAATAAGCTTGTCGGGGAAGAAATCTTCGGTGTTGTGAGAACGGCTGGGCCTACCCTGAGCCCATTCAATGCCTGGATATTCCTCAAAGGTCTGGAGACTCTGAATTTGCGTATGCAGGCTCACACCGAAAATGCCCTGCAGCTGGCTCAATGGCTGGAGCTGCAGTCTGCTGTCGATAAGCTGTATTAC
>JABDQZ010000115.1 GCA_013041975.1 Gammaproteobacteria bacterium | reverse complement strand
GTTCCTCACGATAACGCGAATCATCTGCATCACCAGGACGTGAGGATTTTTTGCCTTTACGGGATTTACCCAAATCTGATTTCTTCTGACTTTTAGCTTCCTGCTCGGCACGTGCCTGCTTTGCAGCAGCTTCCCGCTGTTCTTTGAGCGCCTGTTTTTCAGCATCTTCTTCAGCCTTTTTCTTTGCTGCTTCAGCCGCTTCCCGCTCTTCGACTTCGGCTTTCAGGCGCTCTTTCTCAGCCTGAATCCGCGCCTCATTCTGGGCCTCCATTTCCTCACGCTGGCGAGCCTGATCTTCAAGCGCTTTTTTCGCTTCTTCAGCTTCAAGCTGTAGCTTTTCAGCATCATCACCCTTGGCGTCAGACTTAACAAAAGTCCTTTTGCGCTTGACTTCAACCTTGACTGTCTTGCTCTTGGCAACTGTACCCCGCGCACTGGTTCGACCAGTAGACTTGGCCCCCTGTGACAACTCACTGGTGGTTTTTCTTTTCAGGGTAATTTTGCGCCCACTTGCTGGTTTTGCCTCAACTGCTGGGGCATGGCCGCTACGCAAATGATCCAGCAACTGCTTTTTTTCTTCAGCAGTGACTTCATCTGTTTCTGCAGACTTGGTAATGCCAGCTTCATTCAACTGCTTGATCAGTCTATCGACTGGTACTCCAACATCAGAAGCTAACTGACTGATTGTTACTACGCTCATCTCAACAGCTCCTATGGCTTATGCCTCATCCTGTTCTGCAAACCAGGGCTCCCTGGCTTTCATAATTAATTCGCCGGCACGTTTTTCATCCATACCGTCAATTTCCATCAACTCATCAACCGACTGCTCTGCCAGATCTTCCATTGTTACCACGCCACGGGAAGCCAGAACATGAGCCAGGTCATTATCCATGCCTTCCATTTCCAGCAGGTCGTCTGCCGGGTGTGCATCAGAAATAGCCTCTTCCTTGGCAATAGCTCGTGTCAGAATGGCATCATTGGCACGGTCACGCAGTTCATTGATGATATCTTCGTCAAACTCTTCAATGCCCAGCATTTCCTCGACAGGAATGTAGGCGATCTCGTCAACCGAAGTGAAGCCCTCCTGTACCAGAATCGCCGCCACTTCCTCATCGACATCCAGCTGTTGCATAAACTGTTCGACATATACCTTGGCTTCTTCTTCACCCTTTTCTGCTGCCTGTTCTTCACTCATGACATTCAGGTCCCAGCCTGTCAGCTGACTGGCCAGTTTGACATTCTGCCCACCTCGTCCGATTGCCTGGGAAAGATTGTCATCGTTTACTGCCACATCCATTGAATGATTATCTTCGTCCACGACGATAGAAACTACTTCAGCCGGAGACATTGCATTGATGACAAACTGTGCCGGGTTATCGTCCCAGAGAATGATATCGACGCGCTCACCATTTAACTCATTGGAAACGGCCTGAACGCGTGAACCGCGCATTCCAACACAGGCACCTACCGGATCAATACGGCCATCATTTGACTTGACTGCAATCTTGGCTCTCAAACCGGGGTCACGGGCAGCACCGATAATATCAATCATACCCTCGCCCACTTCGGGTACTTCCAGCTTGAACAGTTCAACCCGTAGCTCAGGGCTGGTTCGTGAAACCAGTAGCTGCGGTCCACGCCCTTCGGTATTGATCTCATACAGGTAACCACGAATACGGTCACCTACACGAACCGCTTCACGGTTAATCAGGTCAAACTTGGAAATCAGTGCTTCAGCATTGTTGCCCAGATCAAGAACAACATTACCACGATCCATGCGCTTGACTACGCCAGTAACCAGCTCACCTTTGCGGTCTTTATAGGCTTCGACAACCTTGGCGCGTTCAGCTTCACGTACTTTTTGCACGATAACCTGTTTGGCCGTCTGCGCTGCAATACGACCAAACTCGATAGAATCAATGGGCTCTTCAATATAACCCCCGATTTCAATTTCAGGGTCCAGCTCTTTTGCACCCGAAAAGGTAATCTGGGTGATCGGGTTTTCCAGTGCAGTGGTTTCACTGTCATCCATGGCTTCCCAGACCCTGAAAGTATCGTAATCACCAGTATTACGGTCAATATCGACTCTTACATCAATCTGTCCACCATTTTTTTTGCGCGTGGCAGAAGCCAGTGCCGCTTCTATCGCCTGGAAGATAATCTCTTTTTCAACACCCTTCTCGTTTGAGACCGCATCGACTACCAGTAAGATTTCTTTATTCATCAACCCAATTCCTGAATCCAAATATTATATATCAGCCAACCCGTTAAAAGTCGGGAATCAGACGCGCCTGATCGATCTGATTAATTGGCAAGTCATAAACTTCGCCATCAACTTCTACCTGAATGTCATCGCCTTCACGCGACAACAACAATCCCTTGAAATTTTTTCTTCCCAAAACAGCAACCTGCATTTTTACAGAGACCCTGTAACCAGCGAAGCGGTCAAAATGCTCAGCCGTAAACAAAGGCCTGTCCAGACCAGGTGACGATATTTCCAGGCTATAGTTACCCTTGATGGGATCTTCAACATCCAGTACGCCACTTAACTGGTGACTGACTGCAGAACAATCATCCAGCGTTATACCTTCCTCGTGGTCAATATAAACTCTGAAAATACTGCCGCCCTTACCCTGTGGTACCAGCTCACAACCAACCAGCTCGTAACCCATGGGCTCGACAACATTTCTGACCAGGTCTGTTAATTTGGGATTGCCTTTCATCTTTCCAGTACAAATAAAAAATGGGCCACAGGCCCATTCCCAACAACAAGCAGCAACCTTTTACTGCCTGACATAATAAAAAACCCCTAACAGGGGTCCCAGGAAAAGATAGCCAGGCAATTTCCCAATAAGCAGACCCAGCATTTCAATGGGAGCAGGATTATAGGATTCAGGCATGGCAGCGTCAACGAATAACTCGCTAAAATCTTTTATTATTCTGAATTTACGAACCGTGTTTGCTGATCTATATTCTGTTTATCAGCTTTTCCCTATCACAAGCCTGTTAGAAAACGGGAGTTTCATGACGATAACCGCAACTGATTTGGTTAAAAAATCTTCCGGCATTTACGCTTTGCCGGAAATTCATAACCGATTAACC
>JABDQZ010000109.1 GCA_013041975.1 Gammaproteobacteria bacterium | reverse complement strand
GCCGGGACTGGGTTCGTTGATGATTGAATCCATTCAAAAACGTGATTATCCGATTGTGCAGGCCTGCGTGCTGATTATCAGTGTGATTTACGTCGTGGTGAATGCCCTGACTGACCTATGCTATGGTCTGCTGGATCCAAGGATTCGCAAGGCATGAAGCGTAATCTTTTTCCGGCTATTGTCATTGTTGCCTGGTTGATTGCCATGCTGATTCCCGCAATGATGCACCTGCAGCCGGATAAAATTGATTTGCAAGGCATACTTGCCAGTCCTGGCACTGAACATTTGCTGGGTCAGGATGAACTGGGGCGCTCTGTGTTGCATCGTCTCATCGAGGGAGCACAAACCTCACTGCTGGTGTCGGTCAGTGTGACCTTCATTGTGGCACTCACAGGAATCATTATTGGAGCTGCTGCTGCCTGGTCAGGAGGCTGGTTTGAGCATCTGGTGGTACGCCTCATTGACCTTTTTATGGCGTTTCCAGGCATTTTACTGGCCATTGCGCTGGCAGGCATTCTTGGGCCGGGTATCAGCAACCTGGTGATTGCTTTAAGTATCGTTGGCTGGGTCGGGTTTGCCCGATTGACGCGTGCCCAGGTACTGGTATTAAAGCATCGGGACCATGTACAGGCAGCTCATGCACTGGGTACGCCGGTTCCGGTGATAATTTTTCAACACCTGTTGCCGTTGATCTCAGCACCTTTGGTGGTGGAGGCGACCTTTACCATCGCCAGTGTCATTATTGCCGAAGCAGGTTTGTCGTTTCTTGGTATAGGTATTCAGCCGCCAGAAGCTTCATGGGGGAACATGATCAAGGAAGGCTCACGGTACCTGCTGGTAGCGCCTCACCTGGTGCTGGCACCCGGTATTGCGCTGGCTCTCGTCGTACTGTCGATCAACAGGCTGGGAGACCAGCTACGCGACCAGCTGGATCGCAGGGCCTCACTTAACGTGATAGGTGGTAAAGAAAACATCCGTTAACAGACCTTTTACCGGCACTTTTTCATCCAGTGCTTTTGAGGCCGCCTTGAGCATTTCCTTACGCAGTGCTTCCTTGCCCTTGGGGGTTTTGATGTCTGAGGCATTTTTGTCGATCAATGCCATCAGGAAAACATGTCTGATCAGTGGCAGGTGCTCTTCAATGTGATAAATCAATTCCGCGCGGTTGGTCATTAACTGCACAGCGGCACGAATGTAGGTTTTTCGCCCCTGTAAATTACTCACCAGGTCTGGAGACAACTTGATATAGGCATTTTCATAGACTATATCCTCATCTTCCTCGGCAAAGGAAATCGAATTAGCCATCAATAAAAACAAAAGCAATATGGAAGCTGATAACTTGCGCATTTTATATTCCCGATCTGTTATATTCTGGAGATAAAAATAATAGGCGGTATTTTAATGAGTCACGGACCACTAATGCTAGACCTGAAAGGTCTGGAAGTCACCTCTGAAGAAAAAGAAATCTTACAGCATCCTGCTGTTGGGGGCGTGATTTTATTTTCCCGTAATTTTGAATCTCCCGAGCAGGTTGAGCATCTGGTTAGCCAGGTCCACGCCGCGAGAATGCCTCAGTTGCTGGTTGCTGTCGACCAGGAAGGGGGCAGGGTACAGCGTTTTCAGGAAGGCTTTACCCGTTTGCCACCGGCAGGACGCTTTGGTGACTATTATCGTCACGATCATCAGAAAGCCATCGATATGGCTCGTGAAATCGGCTGGCTGATGGCTTCTGAACTTCGGGCTGTTGGCGTGGATTTCAGTTTCGCCCCCGTTCTGGATCTTGATACGGGTGTCAGTGAAGTGATTGGTGACCGGGCTTTTCACCAACAGCCTGAAATCATTTCAAAACTGGCACATGCCTGGATGAAGGGCTCTCATGAGGCCGGTATGCCCGCGGTTGGAAAGCACTTTCCCGGACATGGCTGTGTAACGGCTGATTCTCACCACGACCTGCCAGTAGATACGCGTACGTTTGCTGATATCGAGAAAAACGATCTTTTACCTTTCCGCAACATGATTGATTACGGTCTTGATGCCATCATGCCTGCGCATGTGATTTATGAAAAAATCGCGCCTGAACTGGCAGGTTTTTCTTCATTCTGGCTAAAGGATGTATTGCGTTCGCGCATGGGATTTCAGGGCGTGATTTTTAGCGATGACCTGACAATGGCTGCGGCCGAGAAGGCTGGCAGTTATCAGGACAGGGCTGATGCAGCACTGGAAGCGGGCTGTGATATGGTGCTGGTATGCAACAATCAGGATGCAGCGGTTGAAGTGCTGGAGCATCTGGCAAACTATAAAGATCCGGTGGCTCACTCCAGACTGGCCCGAATGCATGGGCATGGACACACCGAACGCACTAAACTGCATCTCAAAGCGCGTTGGTTTAATGCGGTTCAGGCCATCGAAAGAATTATTCAGAGTGAAGAACTGGAGCTGGATTTAAGCGATCCCACGGATTACAGGAAATAGTTATGGACGATCTGGAAGCCGAGAAAGTATTGAAGGAAGCGGACTTACTGTACTCAGAAGCCGATGTGGAAACAGCGCTGGAGACTATGGCCATGTTGATCAACGATCGTCTTGCAGGGACCGATCCTGTTGTATTCTGCGTCATGAATGGTGGGCTCATCCCTGCCGGTATGCTGCTGTCACGACTGACTTTCCCGTTCAAGCTGGATTATCTGCATGCTACGCGTTACCGCGAAGAAACTACTGGAAATGAACTTAAATGGCTCAAGAGCAACGAGATCTGCATTTCAGGCAGAGAAGTACTGGTCATCGATGACATTCTTGATGAAGGCTATACACTGGAAGCCATTGTTGAACATTGCACGCAGCAGGGAGCGAGAAGGGTATATACTGCTGTTCTGGCAGATAAAAAGCACAACCGCGGCAACCATTTTGAAGCGGATTTTGTCGGGCTTGAAATCGAAGATCGCTATGTATTCGGCATGGGCATGGACTACAAAGGCTATCTTCGACACCTGCCGGCAATCTATGCTGTAAAAGGCTTGTAATAACGATAAATCCAAACAGGTATCTTAATGGCAAAAATAGGCATTATTGGCGGTTCAGGTCTGGCTTCGTTACATGCGCTGGATATCGAGCGACGTGAAATGGTACATACACCTTACGGTGAACCCTCAGGGCCCTATTCAATCGGGACTTTCGATGGTCTCGAGGTGATCTTCCAGCCTCGTCATGGTGCAGGGCATACCATACCGCCTCATGCCTTGAATTATCGTGCGAACATCTGGGGCCTTAGAGAACTCGGTGCGGAAAAGATCATTGGTATGGCTGCCGTTGGCGGCATTACCGCTAATATGTGTCCGGGAAGTATCAGTGTACCCGACCAGATTATTGACTATACACATTCACGCAAACATACCTATTTCGATGATGATCGTACGCCGGTAACCCATATTGATTTTACCGAACCCTATTGCGAGGCTTTACGACAATCCCTGTTAAAAGCCGGAGAGAACACTGGCATCCAGCTTATAGAAAAAGCCACTTACGCTGCTACCCAGGGACCCCGGCTGGAGACCGCAGCAGAAATCAATCGTCTGGAAAATGATGGTTGCGATATCGTTGGCATGACGGGTATGCCCGAGGCTGCTCTGGCCAGTGAGCTAGGACTTTGTTATGCCTGTTGCGCTGTCACGGTGAACTGGGCAGCTGGTCGTTCGGACGGTCCGATCCGTATGGAACAAATCGAGGAAAATCTCAGTATTGGCATGTCCAATGCCCGCAAGGTACTGGCAGCATTGGAGTTTTGATTGCCATTTACGTCCCCAATATGAACAAGAACTCATACCTCACTATTATTCTGGTATTACTGTTATTACCGATATCCCTGCCAGCCTCGGATTTCGAAAAGGGCATGGAACATATGCAGAATGGTGATTACGCCAAAGCCTATTGTTTATGGGAGCCCCTGGCTGGCCTTGGACATCCAGATGCTCAATATCATCTGGGATGGCTATTTGCCAACGGGAATGGCCTGAATGTGGATGTTGGTAAAGCCGTGTACTGGTGGCAACAGGCTGCCAATAACGGTTATCTTGATGCGCAGTTTTCCATTGGTCTGGCGTATATTACCGGTGAAGGCATTAAAGCCAATACTGACGAAGCATTTCGCTGGTTTTACAGCGCTGCTGCGGGTGGTCATGAAGATGCCCGGGATATCGTTAAAAGACTGGTGCTGGAATCGGGCGACGATTATTTCAGCAAGTATCCCGATCTGAAAAAAATTGAATGGTTACAGCAATCTGTGAAGATTACCGGTGATATTGTCAATGTCCGTTCTGGACCGGGAACGGAACACGGTATTGTTTAC
>JABDQZ010000108.1 GCA_013041975.1 Gammaproteobacteria bacterium | reverse complement strand
TTTCCTGCACCCGCAGAATATCAATACCATAATCTTCATCAGCAAGATTGAAAGTGAGGTACTGATCCCCGACTTCTTCGATGATTGAGCTCTCTTGACCGGACTCTACCGCTTCCTGTGCTGCCATGGTGTTCTCCGTTTTGGCTTACGCAGATTTCAGAAACTGTGCTGGCTGGTATTTTTTTGCCAGACGCATTAAGTCCGGGATATCCAGTATCAGGGCAACTGAACCATCCCCGAGAATAGTGGCTCCGGAAGCTCCCTCGACTTTTTTATAATTGGTTTCCAGCGATTTAATCACAACCTGATGCTGTCCCAACAAATCATCAACAAACAGGCCACATTTACTGCCATCACCCTCAACCACTACCAGCAGTCCTTCGGAAATATTGGTGGTTTTAGGGTTTTTGATACCAAAGACTTCATGCAGCCGAATCACCGGCAGATACTCATCACGCAACTTGAAAGTTTCACCCTTGCCAGCCACCATATTGACCATATCCGCTCTGACCTGGATTGATTCAATAATGGATACCAGCGGCACAATATAGGTCTCTTCGCCAACATTGATGGATTGTCCATCTAGAATTGCCAGCGTCAAAGGCAAGCGGATAATAATGGCACTGCCTTTACCCGGATCAGATTCGATTTCAATGCCACCACCCAGTTCGTTGATATTTCGACGCACGACATCCATACCAACGCCACGACCAGAGACATCGCTGACCTGATCCGCTGTGGAAAAACCCGCTTCGAATATCAGCTCATAAATCTGTTTGTCACTAAGATTCGCAGCATCGGAAATCACGCCTTTTTCCAATGCCTTTTCCAAAATCTTGTCGCGATTCAGGCCGCGTCCATCATCACGGATTTCGATGACGATATTGCCTCCCTTGTGAGAAGCAATCAGCTGTATCTTGCCCGTTTCCGGCTTGCCTGCTGCTGCCCTGTCGGCGGGCATTTCAATACCATGATCAAGACTGTTACGAACCAGGTGTACCAACGGGTCACCGATTTTCTCGATAACGGTTTTATCAACTTCAGTATCTTCACCAATCATTTCCAGCTCAATACTCTTGCCCATCTTGCTGCTGAGATCATGTACCAGACGAGGAAAACGACTGAAAGTAAAACTGATGGGCAGCATGCGAATCTGCATGACACTTTCCTGCAGTTCGCGGGTATGACGTTCCAGTTGCCCCAGTCCCTCGATCAGTTTTTCAACACGCGACATGTTGAAGCCTTCACCAAGCATGCCAAGCATGGACTGGGTAATCACCAGTTCACCCACCATGTTGATGAGAGAGTCAATTTTTGCAGTATCGACACGAATGGAGCCACCGCCACCTTTGGCAGCACCGCTTTTTGCAGCCTTGGCTACTGGTTGGGGTTTGGCTGGCAGTGCTGCTGCAGGTTCATCTTGTGCGGTCTCATCTTGAAGTTGTGTACCTGTTGCAGGCTTTGATGTTTCAGCTAGTGGCAGAGCTGTATCCACAACCGCAGCTGAACCACCCTCGGTAATGGGCACAATCGCCATATCACATTCATCTTCGACCCAGTCAAAGATATCGTTAATCGTTTGCTGCTCTACTGCCTTATTGAGTTTTATTTCCCAGGAAAGATAAAAATCTTCTACTTCATAATCTTCCATCTCAGGCAACTGAGCAGCATCACACTGAACCTCAATGTCACCCAGTTCGGATAATTCACGGATAATGCGATAAGGATCATTGCCGGTACGTAAGATATTGTCGTGAGGATTGAAAACAATTTTCCAAGCAACAATCCGCTCTTCAGCTTTGATTTCAGGCGCCGCCTCAGCCTCTACAGTTGTTTCCTGCTGCGCAGCACTACCAGCATCATCTGCACTACCACTAAGGATTCGTTCCAGCTCTGCCTTCTGCACTGCTACGGCCGCCTGATCTATTTCCTCATCGTCCTGACAGGACGTGAGCATATGACGCAATACATCAACCGACTTCAGCAACACGTCAATGGCTTTAGCCGTTACCTGACGGCGGCCATCACGCATCTCGTCCAGCAGTGTTTCCATAACATGGGTAAAATTGGCTACATCCATGAAACTGAATGTACCTGCGCCACCCTTGATAGAATGTGCGGCCCTGAAAATGGCATTGATTTCTTCTGAATCTGCCTGGCCAGGCTCCATATCGAGAAGGCCGGACTCCATGATATCAAGTCCTTCGAAGCTTTCCTCGAAGAAAACCTGATGGAACTGCGCCATGTCGATAGTCATAGCGACTTTCCTCTCACTTGATGCTTTTTATTAGCCAATGACTTTTTTGACGGTTGCCAGCAACTGGTCCGGATTGAAAGGCTTAACGATCCAGCCGGTTGCACCTGCAGCCTTGCCCGCCTGCTTTTTCTCGGGAGCAGACTCGGTGGTCAGCATCAGCAAAGGCGTAAATTTGTAATTGGGCAGCTTCCTTAATTCTGCGATCAGTGTGATTCCATCCATGTTGGGCATGTTGACATCAGTAATTACCAGATTAAAAGCCTGCTGTTTTGCTTTATTCAGGGCATCAACTCCGTCAACCGCATCAATCACCTCATAACCTGCACCCTTCAAGGTAAAGGAAACCATTTGTCGCATTGATGCTGAATCATCTACGGCAAGAATAGTAGCCATGTTCACTCTCTCCCACTGAACACAAAAGTCAAAAAATTAACAAAAAATGAAAGCACTCCAGTTTTGTACAGATAACGACAAATCACAGAAAAGCTTTAGCCTTTTTTGCATTTTTTCAGGAAAAAACAGTATGCCGGACAACACCATGGCATCAGCAAGCAGAATCAAGATCAAAGAGATAAATGAAAAAAAAAGCAAAAAAAAACCGTCTTTTCCGACGGTTTTTCAATCAATATGGCGGAGAGAGAGGGATTTGAACCCTCGAACCAGCTCTTAACCAGTTACTCCCTTAGCAGGGGAGCGCCTTCAGCCGCTCGGCCATCTCTCCAAATTTGTTATTTTATATATTGAGCAAACGCTCAAGAAAAAATTGATGCGAAAAGTAGGCTAGTCTTCATCATCCATTTCTTTCTGAATACGATCGTAAATTTCTTCACGATGCACGGTAATGTCACGCGGTGCATTAACACCAATACGCACCTGATTACCCTTTACCCCCAAAACAGTAACTGTCACTTCGTCACCAATCATCAGTGTTTCACCAACACGGCGAGTTAGAATTAACATATCGCTTCTCCTTTATCCTTGCGAACTACAGACACCCTTCCGCGGCACCTGCGCTCCTGAATACCAACCAGATAATTACGGCAACAATTTCCGTAATCGGCACATTTTAACAAGATGGTTTCAGATTTTGAAAGCTTTTTATATTACGGGCAACATTCAGGCCTGCTGCAGATCGAATGTTTCATGTAACGAGCGTACGCCCAGTTCCAGGTATTTCTCATCAACAACCACTGAAATCTTGATTTCGGATGTAGAGATCATGCAGATATTGATGCCTTCATCTGACAACGCCTTGAACATTTTTGAAGCAATACCGGCATGAGAGCGCATGCCTACACCAACCAGTGATAATTTAACGATACCGTCATTCCCTTTTACTTCGCGCCCGCCCAGATCATTGGAAACCTGGTTCAACACGCCAAGGGCTTTCTGATAGTCATTACGGTGCACGGTGAAGGTAAAATCAGTTGTACCGTCCTGGGAAGTATTCTGCACAATCATATCAATTTCGACATTGGCATCGGCAATCGGCCCCAGAATCTTGTAGGCAATTCCTGGCTGATCAGGAACACCTCTTACGGTCAGTTGCGACTCGTCGCGGTTAAATGCGATACCTGAAATCTTTGCTTCTTCCATAACTTCATCCTCAAAGGTGATTAATGTTCCTTCACCTTCCTCAAAACTGGAAAGCACTCTTAGCGGGACACTGTACTTACCCGCAAACTCAACGGCCCTGATCTGTAATACTTTTGAACCCAGGCTGGCCATTTCCAGCATTTCCTCAAAAGTGATTTTGTTTAAACGCCTGGCCCTGGGCTCCACACGTGGATCGGTAGTATAAACGCCATCTACATCAGTGAAGATCTGGCATTCATCAGCCTTCAGGGCCGCAGCCATGGCGACCGCCGTGGTATCAGAACCACCACGACCCAGGGTGGTAATATTGCCATGCTCATCAACACCCTGAAAACCGGCAACCACCACAACCCTGCCCGCATTCAGGTCTTCACGGACAGCCTTACCGCTGATATCCAGGATTCTGGCCTTGGAATGCGCATTATCCGTGAGAATACGAATTTGCCCACCTGTATAGGATCGCGCATCGCAATCCAGTTTTTGCAGGGCCATACTCAACAGAGCAATCGTGACCTGTTCACCGGTGGAAACCAGCACATCCATCTCACGGGGCGCTGGATTTTCGTCAATTTCTGCCGCCAGAGAAATCAGTCGATTGGTTTCCCCGGACATGGCAGAAACAACCACAATCACATCATTACCACGGTCACGTTCTTTTTTAACCTTGGCAGCCACATTGCGGATACGCTCTGTCGTACCGACAGAAGTACCGCCATATTTCTGGACGATTAAAGCCATCTGACACCTGCAAAAACACAAAGGAGCGCAATTAAACCGCAAACTACTGATAAACGAAACAGTTTATTAGCATATACTGCTCAAATAGTAGGTTTTTCTCTACAAACTTTCTGTTTTGCCTGCCAGTGGACATTTTTGTAGGATGACCGGCTCGTGAATCTCGAACACCAGGAAAGGATAGCTTGAAAACAAACTTCAACCTTGAACCGGAGATATTTAACGAGGGGCCGGTTATTCTGGTCACTTTCAGGCACTCGGGCGTCCTGGAAGTCGTTTTCGCTTCACCTAATATCCGGCAACTGACCGGCTATGAACTTGACAGCATTCTTGCCCGGCCACATAGCTATGTAGAGCTGTTACACCCTGATGACCTTCAAATCTATCTGGATGAAACCAATGAGGCAGAAAAGCAGCAACTCAACAACTTCCAACGTAAACCCTACCGCCTGAAACATCGTGACGGACAATATCGCTGGATTCGCGAAGTCACTTCAATCAGAACCGACGATATGGGAATGATCAGCCACTTTAACGGCTACCTGATTGATATTACCGAACAATATGAAGCTGGCATGGCCAGGAAAAACGCTGAAAATGAATTGAGAAAACACCGTGATCAACTTCAGGCACTGGTCTACGAAAAAACCCGTGATTTGATTCACGCCAAGGAGGAGGCTGAGCAGGCCAACCAGGCAAAATCAGAATTTCTTGCCAACATGACGCATGAACTCAGAACGCCCATGCATGCCATCCTCAGTTTCGCTGAACTGGGGAAAGCAAAAACCGCTAGCGCTTCAACCCAGGTCACCGAAAACTTTTTCCGACAGATACATACCAGCGGCAAACAGTTAATGGAATTAATCAATGACCTGCTGGACCTGTCCAAAATGGAAGCCGGACAAATGCAGTATCAGTTCGCTGAACATGACCTGATGACGCTCACAGCCCAGTGTGTCGACCTGCTTCACCCGCTGTTGGACAAGCAAGGCATACAGGCTCAAATTATAAACGATACCGGTGACGCCAATTGCCAATGTGATGGCAAGCGCATCATGCAGGTACTCACCAACCTGCTATCCAATGCCATCAAATTTTCTCCGCAAAACAGTCTTATTGAAATTCAGCTTGAAGAAGAATCTCTCAATGACCGCAACGCTGTTGCAATCAACATTTCAGACCAGGGACCAGGCATACCCGAAGACGAACTTGAAACTGTCTTTGACAAATTCACTCAAAGCAGCAAAACCAAATCCGGTCATGGAGGTACAGGACTGGGACTGTCCATCAGCAGGGAAATTATCCAGGTTCACGCTGGGTCATTATACGCAACCAACACTGAATCGGGAATGCGCTTCAGATTCACACTGCCAGTAACCCGGCAATCATGAAGCCATAGATTTGATTACAGGGGTTTTTTTAACTGGATAGCTTTTCAGTCACCCAGGCTTCGACGGAAGACAGGGCACCAGGAACCGCGGCAGGTTCACTGCCTCCAGCCTGCGCCATATCCGGACGGCCTCCGCCTTTACCGCCAACCTGCTCAGCTACAAATTTCACCAGATCACCCGCTCGCACCCTGTCAGTGGTATCTTTGGTAACACCGGCCACCAGGCTGACTTTTTCACCATCAATAGCAGCCAGTACAATCACAGCCGTACCCAGCTTATTCTTAAGCTGGTCCATGGTTTCACGCAGTGTCTTGACATCTGCGCCCTCAAGGACTGAGGCCAGCACTTTTACACCGGATACATCAACAGCCGAGGATGCCAGGTCAGAGCCGGCTGCACTGGCCATTTTTGATTTAAGTTGTTCCAGCTCCTTTTCCAGCTTGCGGTTTTTCTCAAGTAGCTGGGAAAGTTTGTCTTCGACATCATCCTTGCCCGCTTTAACCAGGCCGGCAACGCGATTCAGTGTCTGCTCTTCAGACTGCAGCCAGTCCATCGCCGTGGCACCGGTAACGGCTTCTATTCGACGCACACCGGAAGCAATACCGGTTTCTACTGTTATCTTGAACAGGCCAATGTCACCAATGGCATTCACATGGGTACCACCACAAAGCTCAACCGAGAAATCCCCCATGCTCAAGACACGCACATCTTCATCATATTTTTCACCAAACAGCGCCATGGCTCCGGACTTCTTGGCATCATCCAGATTCATAATGCGGGTTTCGACAGGATAATTATCACGAATCTTTTCATTGACCAGTTTTTCAATCTTCATTAGCTCTTCAGCGGTAACAGGTTCAAAGTGTGAAAAGTCAAAGCGCAAACGCTCAGCATCCACCATTGAACCTTTCTGCTGAACATGATCTCCCAGGATCTGACGTAAGGCAGCATGCAGCAAATGCGTGGCAGAATGATTAAGCGCTGTTGCGCTGCGACTGGAAGCATCAACATCAGCGGTCACCTGATCTCCGACACGCAGCTCGCCATTGGCCACTTTTCCGAAATGACCAAAAAGATCTCCACCCTGCTTACGCGTATCGTTAACCGCAAACTCAGCGCCACTGGCAATTTTCAAACTGCCGGTATCGCCAACCTGACCACCGGACTCCGCATAAAAAGGGGTTTTATCAAGAATAACGACACCGGCATCACCGGATGACAGGACATCTGCTTCCTCACCATCTTTAAAAAGCGCGATCACCGAAGCAGAATCTTCAAGTTTGTCATAGCCGGTAAAATCGGTTTTACCTTCAAGGGATACCTGTACAGACTGATCAGAGGAGAACTGGCTGGCAGCACGCGCGCGCTCACGCTGGGCTTGCATTTCATCCTCAAAACCCTGCATATCAATCTCAAGACCTTTTTCACGAGCGATATCTGCCGTCAGGTCAACCGGGAAACCATGCGTGTCATACAAAACAAAGACTATATGACCGGCAATGGTTTTTCCTTCCATGGTTTCAATCCATTCATCCAGAATCTTCATGCCCTGCTCAATAGTTTCTGCAAAACGTTGTTCTTCTGTCAGCAAGACCTTCTTGACATGATCTACGACTTTGGCCAGCTCAGGATAGGCCTCTCCCATCTGTGTATTCAGTTCGTCCACCAGCTTGTGAAAGAAAGGCTGCTTCTGACCCAATTGGTATCCATGACGAATGGCCCGACGGATAATACGGCGCAGCACATAACCTCTGCCATCATTACCGGGAGTCACACCATCGACAATCAGGAAAGCACAGGAACGGATGTGATCGCTGATCACGCGCAGGGATTTGTTTTCAAGATCGCTTTCTCCGGTCAGCTCGGAGGCCTTGCGAATCAGAGCCTGAAACAGGTCAATCTCGTAATTGGAATGAACATTTTGCATTACTGCAGCAAGACGCTCCAGCCCCATACCAGTATCAACGGAAGGTTTTGGCAGATCGGTCATATTACCGTCAGCATCACGATTGAACTGCATGAACACCAAGTTCCAGATTTCGATATAACGGTCGCCATCTTCTTGCGCAGAACCGGGAGGACCACCCCACACATGTTCACCATGGTCGTAGAAAATTTCCGTGCAGGGACCACAAGGACCGGTATCTCCCATAGACCAGAAATTATCCTTTTCACCACAACGGGAAAAACGCTGCGCGCTGACTTTCATTTCCTTAAGCCAGATATCTTCAGCTTCCTGATCATTTTCATAGACGGTGACCCAAAGCTTTTCTTCAGGTAGCCCCATGACATTGGTTAGAAAATCCCAGGCATATTGAATAGCGTCACGCTTGAAGTAATCACCAAAACTGAAGTTACCCAGCATTTCAAAAAACGTATGATGACGCGCGGTATAACCAACATTTTCCAAATCGTTATGTTTACCACCGGCACGTACACAGCGTTGTGATGAAGTAGCACGTGTGTAATTACGCTTATCCCGACCAATGAAAACATCCTTGAACTGCACCATACCGGCATTGGTAAACAACAAGGTAGGGTCATTACCCGGCACCAGCGGACTGGAATCAACCGGCGTGTGCTCATGTTGCTCAAAGTAATTCAAAAAAGCTTGTCGTATTTCGGCAGTGGTTTTCATGGTTACGGTCAAAATATCTGTTGATCGCGGGAGTTTATTATTTTAGTCGCGGGCTGTCACTTGATTCCGAGGGGTTTCCCTCGTTCAATCAAGCTATTACCCTCAATTATTTGCAATTGGCTTCATTGAGAAGATAACTTCGCTGCATAAACAGACGATAAAGTAATGGCACTACGATCAAAGTCAGTATTGTCGAAAAGGCCAGTCCCCAGACAATGGCAGTAGCGACTGGTCCCCAGATCAGCGATTTACCGCCAAGCCCTGCTGCCAGGGAAAACAGGCCGGCGATGGTTGTCAGCGAGGTAATCAGAATCGGAATGACGCGACGCCTGGCGGCATAAATTGTGGCATGCAACACACTCATGCCTGCTTTTAGGCGTGCGTTGCCTGCAGATATCAACACAATAGCCGCATTTACCGCAATGCCAGCCAGAGCCACAACGCCATAGAGCGTATACAGGCTCATCGGATTTTGTGAAACCAGCAGACCAAAGGTAACACCGGTAAATGCCATAAACAGCGTTGATAGAATCATCATCGGCTGCCAGTAGCTGCGAAACTGTGTTCCAAGAATGGCATACATGACGCCTACACCAAACACGAACAACATCAGAATAGAATCCAGGCTTTCCTGTATATCATCCAGCTCGCCGGAAAAATCCAGGTCAATGTCAGGATATTGTGGTTGATATGCTTGCCATTTTTCCATTATCTGATTATTGGCCGTTACTGTATCTATGACGGCATCTTCGATATCAGCTTCTACAGTAATTGCCCGCCTGAAATTATAATGCCGGATATTGCCCAGGCCGGGTTCACGCTTTACCTCAACCAGCATATGCAGCGGCACCTGCTTGCCTGATGCCAGTGTCATTCTGAAATCAAGCAATTCATCAATATCCTGCTTTTGCTTTGCAGCGGCCTGCACCCGTACTTCGACTTTTTCACCGGCATCACGCAAATCTGCAACCACGGCACCATCAACCAGCAATTGCACTGTCTGGATCACCTGCGATGGATTGGCCCCTGCCCTGGCTATGGCCTTTTCGTCCAGCCGGAGAATCAGTTCAGAACGCCCCATATTGGCATCATCCGAAATATCCTTGATGCCCTCCATTTCCTTGAGGATAGCTTTTAATGAATTGGCAGCAGCACGAATCTCGGCGTAGTCGTCGCCACGAACCTTAACGCTGACAGGCTTGGCTGTAGGCGGGCCACCGCTTAAACGCAGGAAAGAGGTTTTTACCGGTCCCGGAGTCGCTGCTACTTTCTTGCGCATAGCTTCAATCATTTCTTCAACCGTGCGGCCATCCGCCGTTTCAGGATGCAGACCGACGATCACCTGCCCCATCTGGTCACCCATTCGCGCCTCGGTTTCCGTAAACATATGACCGGCATAACTGACCGCTGCGCGCAACTCTTCGTCCTTCATCGCCGCGCGCACTATTTTCTCGACCTGTTTGACTTTTTTTAGCGTCATTTCAAGTGGCGTCGATGGCGGCATTTCAATGTTGACATAGAACAGGCGTATGGTATCGGCCGCAAAGAAATCCACTTTCACCAGGCCCGCTACAATAGAACCAATTGCACCTAAAAACAGGGTTACAACCAGTACCAGGGTCAACCACTTTCTTCTCAGGAACATCACCAGCAGACGAATGTATTTCACCTGGATCCAGTGCGTCATCTTTACCCGCCTTTGCTGCATCTTTCCGGGTTTCCTGAAATTGACTTTCAACGCCATCACATGGGCTGGCAGCATCCAGAAGGCTTCCAGCAGGGAGATCGCCAGTGCGGTCACCACCACCATTGGCACCACGCGCATGAAATCACCCAGGATACCGGGCAGCAGAATCAGTGGTCCGAACGCCGCCATGGTTGTAAGAACCGCGGCAGTAACAGGTGCTGCAACTTCCTTTAGCGCCTCGATGGTTGCCGTGACTTCATCAACACCATGGCGTAAACGATAGTAAATACCTTCAACCACGACCACGGCATCATCGACCAGCATTCCCAGCACGATAACCACGCCGAGCAACACCATGACGTTTAGCGTTTCACCCGTTAAAGACAACACCCAGAAAGTCCCGGCAAGAATAAACGGAATAGCAATCGCTGTGAGGAATGCAATGCGACTCCCCAAAAACAGCCAGGCAACCAGCAGAACCAGTGACAGACCAATCAATGCATTATTCTGCATCAGGTTAATAGCGTTATTGGTCATGACTGTCTGGTCATCGACCAGTATCAGGTCAACGCCGGTGCGCTCGGAGAACTCGTTACGCCCCTGCATGTAAACCTTGATACGGTCGACCAACTCGATGGTATTGGCATTGGCCTGTTTCATTACAGCCAGCAGTACCGCCGGCTTATCCATGGTACTGGCAATACGTTCGGGCTCGTTACGCCCCCTGCTGACCGTGGCAATATCAGCAAGGCGTGTTTCCTTTACTGCACCAACAACGGTGCGCTGCGCCAGCGCATCCGGATCAGCATCAGAACCAACCACCCTCACTAGCCAGTTATCGTTTTCCAGGCGACTGTCACCTGCGGCAACATCCTGAAAAAACATACTGACCGTATCACTCACGTGCCCGGGATTAAGTCCCAGCTGTTCAAGCTTTTCCGCATCGAAACTGACCTGCAATTCCGGCTGCGCCAAACCTACCGGATCAACACGGTCTACACCTTTAAGCTGCTCCAATCCTTTTTCGACATTTCTGGCCTGAATGCGTAGCTGTTCATCCATCGCCTGGCCAACTACCGCTATCATCGCTGAAGGATAGGCATTGGCACTGGTTATTTCCAGAATAAAGGGATCCCTGGCAGCCTCGGGTAACTCATCTTCCTGGTTCTGTATTTCACGTCTCAGATCATTAACGCGTTTATCAAAAATCCTTGTACTGATATCTTCGAAACGTATCAGGATAGTTGATATTGATTCACGGCTATTGGAAGACATGAATTTGACGTCCTGCAACTTGCGTAACGCATCTTCCAGCGGGTCAGTGACTTTCGTCTCGACATCAGAGGCTGAAGCTCCGGGCAATACCGTAGTGATAATGATCCAGTTGAAATTGATCGTAGGGTCCTGCTGACGTGGCAGGGTGTTATAAGCCAGAAATCCAATCACCAGTACCAGTACAAATGTCAGGTTGGCTAGTACATGGTTTTTGAGGAAATGGACAAACATGGGTTTTGGCCTTCAGTCGCGATTTTTATCTATGCTTACTGACCACATCCACAATGTCAGCATCATTCAGGCGATGACGGCCTTCTATGACGACTGAAACATTGGCTGGCAAGTCAACTATCGCGGGTCTTCCTTCAATGGCTTTATCCAGTAGCGTAAATACGGCTTTATCCTCGATGACATGAAAAACACCCAATTGATTTTCACGGCGTGAAATATATTCCGCTGGTAACAATGACTGTTTTGACTGCCACTTCAGACGACCTTCGCTACCCGGCCAGGGCTGACTCTCCTGGTTAAGTCGCAGTCTGACCTTTGCTGTCGCTGATTGATAATCGAATACACGCACTACCGTTTTCAGTTGCAGCACAAAGTCTCTATTTTCATGTACAAAAAAGATTTCATCTGCTTGTTGTAATGAATGAATTTCAGCGTGGTTAAGGTCGGCTTCAACTTCTATAGCACTCATATCCACGAGTGAAACCAGGGCTTGACCGATAGTCGCATAATCTCCTGCGCTGACCATTCGTTGGGTTATAACTCCAGCTATTGGAGCCTTGACTTCACAATCATCCACATTCATATCTGACAATAACTGGTTCTGTTCTTGCAAAGTCTTGTCAGCCAATGCAACTTTCACTTCAGTTCTGCGTTGATCCAACACTTCATCGCTGATGCTGTTTTTCTTTTTAAGGTTTATGGCACGAACCAGTTGACTTCGTGCAAATGCCAGCTGTGATGCGCTACGCTTAAGGCTGGCCTTGTGAATCTGTTGTTGTATCAGGTAGTTCTTGCAATCAAGTTTTATCAGCACATCACCTTTACTGACGACATCTCCGACATTCACGCTTGTTTCGATAACTGGAGCGGAGATTTCTGCACTGATATCAGGCGTATTAAGGGATAAAATCTGAGCTGGTGCATTATGCTGTTGAGGCAGCCAGAGTTTATCCAGTGCCTTGACTGTGACAGGGACCGGTTCTGCCGCATTGACCGGTACTGAAAGCAATAATAGAAACAAGCCTGCAAGCGCTTTCATTTTTTTGCCTGGTTGTCGTGTGATCTAGAATGATAGAACTATAGCAAGGAAGCAGAAGGAACTTAATCATCAAACAGGGTTTTGCCTATCATTGCAGCGGCAAAACCACGATATTCCAGAAAACGTGCCCGGCGGGCGCGTTCTTTATAGTCGGATGCAGAACCTGATCCGTACTTTTTTTGCAGTGTTTCCAGCATCAGTTCGTACCAGTTGATATCAGCATCATCCATGGTTATCGCTATCAGGGAATCACCGACGCCTTTTTCATGCATTTCCTGCTCTATACGAACCGGACCGAAGCCCTTGCGGCTTCGCATCTGCAGATACTGTTCTGCAAATCGCTCGTCACTTAACAGGTTGCGCTGTTGCAGGTCCTGTAGAACAGTTTCTATCGCCTCTGCATCAAAACCTTTTTTACGCAGTTTGGTGTTAAGCTGCCGGACCGTATGTTCATTTTGAGCAAGCAGCCGCATGGCTGCCTGCTCGATATCCAGCAACTGGTCTGCTTCAGTCGCTATCAATTTATTTCTCTGTTGCTTCTAGCGCTTCAACAACACCGGTTTCTGATTCAGGATTGGTTTCCGGGAAGGCCACCGCCCTGATCCTGGCTTCAATTTCAGCCGCAATTTCTTTATTGTCCTTCAGATAATTGCGTACATTGTCCTTGCCCTGTCCGATGCGGTCACCATTGTAGGAATACCAGGATCCGGACTTTTCAACAATGCCCTGTGCAACACCCAGTGCGATAATTTCACCTTCGCGCGACACACCTTCACCGTAAAGAATTTCAAACTCGGCCTGCTTGAATGGTGGTGCCACCTTGTTCTTAACGATCTTGACACGGGTATCGTTACCAATGATTTCGTCGCCTTTTTTGATGGAACCGATACGACGGATATCCATTCTGACTGAGGAATAGAACTTAAGTGCATTACCACCGGTGGTAGTTTCAGGTGAACCGAACATAACGCCGATTTTCATGCGAATCTGGTTAATAAAAATCACGATACAGTTGGAACGCTTGATATTGGCCGTTAGTTTGCGCAATGCCTGTGACATCAAGCGCGCCTGCAAACCGACATGTGTATCACCCATATCACCTTCAATTTCAGCGCGTGGTGTCAGGGCTGCAACCGAATCGACCACCACCACGTCAACCGCACCGGAACGTACCAGCATGTCAGTAATCTCAAGCGCCTGTTCACCGGTATCTGGCTGTGAGACCAGCAATTCATCCATATCAACACCGAGTTTTTCAGCATACATAGGATCCAGTGCATGTTCGGCATCAACAAATGCTGCGGTGCCGCCCTGTTTCTGAATTTCGGAAACTGCATGTAATGTCATGGTGGTTTTACCCGATGATTCCGGGCCGTAGATCTCGATAACGCGCCCCTTGGGAATACCACCGATACCCAGTGCTATGTCAACTGTCAGGGAACCCGTTGATACCACTTCCACGTTGCGGATAGCTGAAGCATCTCCCATACGCATGACTGAACCTTTACCAAATTGTTTTTCGATTTGACCAAGTGCTGCAGCCAATGCCTTTTTACGATTGTCGTCCATTTCTGTCTCCGGGTTTTATTTTGTGAAGTACGACTACTGTTCTATTTACGTTCTCTATTATGGCACAGTATAAGACTCAAAACATGAGTCTGCCAAAAACTTTTTAAAATTATTTAAATGGCTGCGCAAAAATGTGATTTTTGCTTGCCAAAAAGGGGGAGAGTAACACTACTCCCCCTTTTAAACCCCCAATGCTGAAGAAAAACTACTCACTAACAGAATCTTTTATTTTCAATAACTTATCCAGTGCGAACAACACGGATTGTTGCCTGATACGGTTACGATCACCACGAAAAACCTCCCTGCTGAGCTCAATATCCCTGCCTTTGGCAGCAAAACCAAAACAGACCGTACCCACCGGTTTTTCAGGCGTGCCTCCTCCCGGCCCTGCAATTCCGGTAATCGATACACCCACATCAACTCCAGCTTTATCCAGAACGCCTTTTACCATGGCTTGCGCCACCTCTACACTGACTGCCCCGTTGGCTTCGAGCAATTCCGGCGGCACATCGAGCATTGCTGATTTAGCCTCATTACTATAGGTAACATAGGCGCATTCAAACCAGCGACTGGAGCCGGCTACATCTGTACAGCTTTTCGCCAACAGTCCGCCCGTACAGGACTCGGCACAAGCCAGCCTCCAGCCTTTTTGCTGCATTCGTTCAGCTAGCAGCTCGACACGCACACCAATGAGATCTTCAAGGTTATCCATTAATCTTTTATCCGGTAAACTTGCGTCATTATTCATTAATTCCGAACGGATACAAAATTATGTCTGACGATATACTGGTAGAACACAAACCCAGCCCAATGAAACTTGAAGTCATGGGTGTTTACGACTGGCCGGTCTGGAAAAAGGAAGCATCAACCTTTGACTGGGAATACAGCCAGCAGGAAACCTGTTACATCGTGCGTGGAGAATTTACCGTTACACCTGAAAATGGTGAACCCAAAAGCTTTAAACGTGGTGACCTGATTACCTTCCCTGCGGGCATGAAGTGTGTCTGGGAAATCACCAAGGACGTGGAAAAGCATTACGATTATCAGTAAACAACTTCCTCAGAAAATGAATAATACAAACACGGTTTCCATCGCCATCACGGGTTCGGGGGGCAGTGGCGCCGTCACCACCGGCATGATCCTGCTGAAAGCCATGGCGCAAGCCGGCTTCTACGGCATCATGTCACGTTCTTCCGGTCCGCAGATCAGGGGCGGCGAGTCAGCGGTGCTGATGCGTTTTTCTGATCATGAAGTGTACTCCCATGATGACAGTTTTCATGTGCTGCTGTGCCTGGACTGGCTGAAAATAGAGCGCTTTGCCGATGAAATACCACTGCATGGCAAAAGCCTGTTGCTGGGTGATACTGACGCCGGTGAGATACCGGGTATCCTCACTGAGGGTGGCGCTGAAAGCCTGCTTCTGCCTTTTAAAAAACGTGCAGGAGAAATCGAAGGCGGACGCAGCAACATGATTGGACTGGGCGTTCTGGCCATGTTGCTGGGGATTTCTGCTGACCTCATGAAAAAAGCTCTGCAGGAAATTTTCGGGCATAAAAAAGACAGATTAATTATCGAAGCTTCCGCGGCCTGTATTGAGCAGGGTATGAAACTTCACCCGTTCACTCGCCCACCACTGACGGCGGCCTGGCAAATTTCACACGCTCAGCGATGGAACATCAGCGGCAACGAAGCTGCCGGGCTTGGTGCACTCAAGGCTGGCGTTCGCTTTGTCGCGGCTTATCCCATTACACCAGCCAGTGAAATACTCGAATGGCTGTCTCCCAATCTTGAAAAGGTAGGTGGCGCACTGTTGCAGGCCGAAGATGAACTGGCATCCATCAATATGATTATTGGTGCTTCATTCGGTGGTGTACCTGCACTTACCGCAACGTCAGGCCCGGGCTTGAGCCTGATGATGGAAGGCCTGGGACTTGCTGTAGCCAGTGAAACCCCTGTCGTCGTCGTCAATGTGATGCGTGGTGGTCCCTCAACCGGAATTCCGACAAAATCGGAACAAGCCGACCTTAACCTGGCGCTATTCGGCTTTCATGGCGATGCACCGCACATCGTGCTCGCGCCAACACATATCAAGGACTGTGTGTTTACCGTGCAATGGGCTTCATGCCTGGCCGAACAGCTACAAACGGTAACAATCGTCATGTCGGATCAATTCCTGGGACAGTCCAGAGCCGTAGTCGATCCTCCACAGGATTTTTCTATGCCTTGCGAACGCATGACCCCCTCTGCAATCGAAGAAAGCTATCAGCGTTACGAACTGACTGAAAACGGCATTTCAGCCATGAGTATTCCCGGCACGCCGCGTGGCATGTATACCGCCGACGGACTTGAACATGGCCCGCATGGCACGCCCTCTTCCATGGCGCAGGATCATTTGTCGCAAATGAGCAAACGACGTGACAAATTATTAAAATACGATTTCGGAGAGCGCTGGGCAGAAATCGAAGGCGCAGGCGACACAGCCATCGTGACCTGGGGCTCAGTCTCAAGCGTGGTGCAAGAGGCTGCACAGCGGTTACGGCAAACAGGTATTACAATCCGCGTGATCACCGTCAGATTGCTGATGCCATTACCGCTGCAGGCAATGAAATCAGTTCAGAAAGATACCAAGCGCTGTATTGTTGTCGAGCAAAACCAGTCAGGCCAGTTTTATCATTACCTCAAGGGACTGGACGCACTGGAAAGCCAAAGCAGCAGTTTTGCCCGTCCCGGCCCACTGCTGTTACGTGCTGACGAAATTGTGGCATTTGTCGAACAACAGGTGAAACATGACTGAAATCGTAAAACCCAAAGACTATAAATCTGCTATCAAACCCATATGGTGTCCAGGCTGTGGTGACTTCGGGGTATTGAGCTCAATTACCAGGGCATTTGCATTTCTCAAATTGACCCATGAACAGACAGCTGTGGTTTCCGGTATCGGTTGCTCCTCCCGTCTACCGGCCTACCTCGATACCTATGGATTTCATGGTTTGCATGGGCGTGCGCTACCTGTAGCCGCCGGCCTGAAAGCAGCGCGCCCGGACCTGACTGTGATAGCTGCCGGAGGTGACGGCGACGGTTATTCCATTGGTGGCAATCATTTTTTACACGCCTGTCGCCGCAATATGGACATGACTTACATCGTCATGGATAACAATGTCTATGGCATGACCAAGGGGCAACCCTCTCCAACCACGGCACCAGACTGGCCCAGCAAGCTGGCACCGCATGGAACCGGCATACGCCCTTTCCAGCCGCTGGCCATTGCCCTCTCTTCCGGGGCCAGTTTTGTGGCACGAGGCTTTGCCGGCGATCCGGCAAACCTTACCCGCTTGATCGTCGAAGCAATCAACCACCCCGGCTTTTCTTTTATCGAGGTACTCAGCCCATGCCCCACCTTCAGGCCTGAACAAAAAGAATGGAAACATGCGGTAAGACAATGGCAGGAAGATCCGGCCGACGACCCGGTAGCAGCAGCTGGCAGAATCCATGCTGACGATGGCATGTCTACCGGTATCGTTTATCTGTCAGAGCTGCCGGCATGGCAACCGGGATCAGAACAGTCCACATCCATAGAACGGCTGGAACAGGCCTTTTACGTATGAGCAACAGCAATCATTTCAATATCTACAGTATTGAAGAATTTCTCGCACACTCGCTCGCGTTAAAATGTGAAACCGAGGATCGCCTGCAGGAACTTGCAGACTGCCTGGAAGAACACAACAACCTGAAGGTTGCACATATCTTCAGAGAACTGGAGCAACTTGCCGCGGAAAGTGTCAGTAGCATCGAACAGCTGGCCAAGGGCCTGGAATTACCCAGCATTCCCATCTGGGACTTCCAGTGGTACTGCAGCAACTCCCCGGAAAGCGCCTGTATCGATAATGCCCATTACCAGATGAATACGCATCAGGCGCTGGAACTGGCGAAGTTCAACAGCGGGCGCACTCACCGCTTTCTCAGGCTGGTCATCGATGAAATAAAGATTGATGAAGTACAGCAAAGCGCTCAGCTACTGCTAAGCCATGAAGAAATATTCATATCCAGAATTGAACAATGGATGGAAGATATCGGCAATGACGAGACGCCCATGTGTACTGACCTTGACCCCCCAAATATGCCTGAATAAACCGCCATGAATAAGCCCGCTGCATTTTCCATTAAGTAATACCTGCGTGCTTTAAAACTCACCTGCAGCGGCACCTTCCATGATTTCACGCATGATGCGCCTGACCTTCAATGCCTTGGTCTTGAGTTCGGGCGGAAGTTCGTTGGCACCATGAATCAGGAAGTCCATGTTCATTGCATACAGCCAGAGGACACCTTCCTGGTCTTCTACCACACTGATAACACAGGGCATGAAAGCCGCATAGGCATTATTGTGTGCCAGCATTTCAACACCGACACTCACATCACAAAATTGCATGAAAGCCACATGGCGGTAGGCTTTGCCGGTAACGGCTTCAACCTGCTTGTAAAACGGAGACTCACCCACAAACAGAAAATTACGTTCTACCGCGAGGCTTTTCATCGACTCTTTTACATCATCGACGTTTACCTCATCTTCGACCCTGACTTCCCACACAAAAGCCTCAGCAAGGTCACCGGTCTCAAGTAATTTACCAGCGAATTCCTTGTAAAGTCCCCAGGCATCAGGATCAAAATCACGCGTTTCCAGCCACACCCAGGAATAGAAGCCCGCCCAGAAAATCGTGGCCACCAGGCCAATAACAGCAAATAGGTTTTTTAATTTATTCATAGCGTTCTATGATATTAACCGATAATGCAGAAAAAAATAAACGGAGAGTTTCCTCTCCGTCAAAGCGAGGACATTATCGTAATTGTTATTCTGAACTTTCTTCAGAGGATCACCCAGCTCAGTGGTCAATGCGTTGCTAGCACGGCACTGGAATCTTCTTCGTGCATATCCGGCAACTGGTGTGCAATACCTTTGTGACAATCAATACAGGTCATACCCTTGGAAAAGCCATCTTCATGCTCTTTATGCCCACGTCTGCCCTGTTTAACAAAATCCATGGAATCATAATCATGGCAATTGCGGCATTCACGAGAATCGTTTTCTTTCATTGCACGCCAGACATTCCTGGCTAACTGAAGTCGTTTAC
>JABDQZ010000105.1 GCA_013041975.1 Gammaproteobacteria bacterium | reverse complement strand
GGATAATCCCTACCCTGACTCGCAACAATGGAGATTTGTCTGAATTACAGCAGGCAGTTGGTCTGGCCATACTTGCACAAGCCTGTGACCTGGCTCACTTTTTTCCGGTTGAAGGCAGAAAACTCGAACTACCGACTTACGTCTGGCAGCATGAACATTACTGGTATCAGCCATCCACTGAATCCTACCAGATACTTGACCGTTTCCCTGTGCACCCACTTCTTGGTGCTGCCGTACCCAGGGAACCACTATGCTGGGAGTCGCATTTAAGTACAGGCAGTCATGAATGGCTTTCCGGCCACGATGTCGGTGGCAGTATCGTATTACCAGGCGCCGCATTTACTGAAATCGCTTTAAATGCTGCTTCCCATTTTCAGGAAGTCGGGATTATTGAGCTGGAAGACCTGGAAATTCTTTCACCACTGATTCTGGATGATGAACTTGGCAAGGTTGTGCAAACCCGTGTATCACAGTCTGGGAAGATAGAAATCAGTAGCCGTGGATACAGTCTGGAAGAAAACTGGCGTCCCCATGTCAAGGCAAAGATTGTACATCAGCCGACCGGGCTGGCTTTGCAGGATGTTACGATTCCTGAAATACCTCAAACCCCGGAAGATTTTGATCATCATAGTCACTATGCGCTCACTGACAAGGCCGGACTGAATTACCAGGGAGCATTCAAAAGTGTCACAAGAGGCTGGGAATTTGAAGATGCTATCTTTGCAGAATTGAACCTTGCAGAAAATCAATCACACAACCTGCACCAGTTTTACCTGCATCCGGGCCTGCTCGACAGCGCCATCCAACTGGTAGTCCATCAACTGTCTGAACAGATAAACGCCGTATCCGGGGTTGCCTTTGTTCCCATCAGTCTTGAAAAAATCAGTTGTGTGAACCAGAAAGATAATCCACCTGCCTACGTCTTTCTCAAATGTTTGCATCATTCACCCCATTCACTGCTAACCAGAATGGAATTGTTTGATGAAAAAATGAACCCACTCGCTATCATCGAGAATTTAAGATACCGTGCCGTCAAGCTTGTGGATAAAAAACAGCACCTATCCTACCTGGATTATCACCTGATACCCGCACCGCGAGTTAATAAGGGCATCCCGGTACTCGCTGAAAAAATTCATTCGGTTTTAAGCAAGAGTTTTTATGCCTACGCCGAAAACCAGAAACTGTATCAGAATGAATTCTTACCCCTGATTGACAGCCTTGTTCACCTGGCTATTACAGAACAATTCATTCAACTCAAAGAAAACGATCCGCAGAGATTAGATGAACTGGCATCAGAGTATATCGAAAAAAGCGAAACGCTTGATTCACGCCGCTATCACGTATTCGACTATGCAGTTAATCAGGGTTTAATCAGTTTAGATGACCAGCAGCTCATAGTTGAAGAAGAACATAGCCATGGCGGTGAAATCAGTTCTGAGCTGATCTGGAATACATTGATCAGGGAATATCCTGACTATTTTGAAGAGACGCATCTGGTCGGCAGTTTCATGCTGGAAATCGGGAGCTTATTTAGTACGAATGACAGTTTTACTAAACAAGTGGAATATTCCGAAGTCTTCGACCGATATTTTAAGGCACAGCATGGACGTTACTGTTTAAAGTCGTTACAGAACATCGTCAAAACCATCCGCGAAATTCAGGCTGAAATCGCTCCAGGTGAGCGCTTCAGCATTTGCGAAATTGCCCAAAGCAGAGCTTATCTTGCTCCATCCGTGATACCCGAACTGGACTTTAACCAATGTGACTTCACCTTCTTGAGTCCGAATGAAAGCTCGGTCAATCATTTCAATGAAACGCATCATCATTATCCGTTGGCAACCGCAAAAATCATTAGCGAAACAGGTGACAATACTCAAACCGAAATAAATCACGCCGGATTTCAACTTGCCGTTATAACTCTCGACACACATGATATCCAGTCTTTAGTCAGCAGCCTGAAACTGCTTACCCAACATTTGTGTGAAAATGCTACCATCCTGATTTCAGGTATTTCTTCACAATCCTGGCATCGCCTGGTCTTTGAACCTGCCCAAGTTAATCTCAACAATAATGTCTGCCTGAGCTTACTTAAACAAAGTGGCTTTACCGATATTAAAACCATCACTTCAGATATTGATATCGAAGACTTATTTATTCTCAGTTCCAAATGGTCCAAAAGGACATTGGTTGATTCCGGCTCACAGGAAAACTGCAATAATGAAGATAACGGCTATTGCCTATTTTTGGGCACGGCTCAACCCGATGAAAAACTGATTAAAAGCTCTTTTGATAAATACCGGGCTTCACACACTTTCCTGTCAATCGACAGCCTGTATAAGTTTAAAAACACCCTGCACTCCCTGTCGAATGAAAATGGCAAAATCACGCATATCATCTATGCCAATGGGCTGGGGTATTCGACAGAACCTTTTAAGCAGCAGTCCCTGCGATGCAGTGAACTCAGTGAACTCCACCAACTGTTGGATAGCTCATCGCAGCAGCCGTTAGTCACCATTTTGACGCGGAATGTAGCAGACATGTATCGGCAGTCTTCTATCGAACCCCCTATAGAGCAACGGTTACCTGCAGATGCTGCACTATGGGGCTTTGGGCGTACCCTGATGAACGAGGCTTCCTCTTATTCATTGCGCCTGATAGACCTTCCAGAAGACCTGAACCTGGCGGTACTGAATCAACTCAACGAAGAAATATTCCATTCGACGCTTGAATCAGAGATATTTATTGATACCAGGGGCGATCGTTTTGCGCCACGTCTACGGCTTGAAAAACATCCATTTTATAAACTTGAAAAACATCCATTTTATAAAAAAGCGCTGGCAGATAACTCCAGATCACAAACCTCTTTACAATTTGACATACCCGGCCAATTGAAAAACCTGGTCTGGAAATCAACAGACTCACCTGATCCAGGGCCTGACCAGGTTGAAGTGGAAATCAAGGCAACTGGCCTGAATTTCCGCGATGTCATGTACGCACTTGGTCTGCTTTCAGATGAAGCCATTGAAAACGGGTTTGCAGGTGCATCCCTGGGACTGGAGTTTTCCGGACGTATCATTGCAACCGGAAGGAATGTAAAAAGATTCAACATCAATGACCGGGTTGTAGGCTTCAATTCATCCTGCTTTTCTGACCGAATGGTCTGTACGCCGGACACGCTGGTGAAAATACCTTTTGGTATGAGCTATTCCAGCGCAGCGACCATTCCAACAACATTTTTAACCGTGTATTACTCACTCAAGCATCTTGCCCGCATACAACCTGGCGAGCGGGTACTTATCCACGGTGCCGCTGGTGGAGTCGGTCTTGCTGCGATCCAGATAGCCCAGTGGCTGGGTGCTGAAATTTATGCCACGGTTGGATCTAAAGACAAGCGGGATTTTCTGACGCTGCTGGGCGTAAAAAATATCTATAACTCCAGGGACCTGACCTTTGCCGATAAAATACTCCATGACACTGGAGACAATAAAGGTGTCGATGCCGTACTGAATTCACTGGCAGGTGAAGCGATTAATCTTAACCTCAAGGTTCTTCGGCCATTCGGACGTTTTCTTGAACTGGGAAAACGCGATTTTTATGAAAACACTCCCATCGGTCTAAGACCATTTCGTAACAATATCAGCTACTTCGGTATAGATGCTGATCAGCTTCAGAAAGAT
>JABDQZ010000101.1 GCA_013041975.1 Gammaproteobacteria bacterium | reverse complement strand
GGCTTGCCGTCAGACATCTGTATGTTGGCGATGATTTCTGTTTCGGAAAAAACCGCGGGGGTAATTTTGATACCCTGGTGCAGTCGGGTCTGGTGCATGGTTTCGAGGTCGAAAACCTGCATACCATTGCCGATGAGGAAGGACGCTTCAGTAGTACCCGTATTCGCCAGCACTTGTCGGAAGGAGACTTTGCAGGAGCCGAAGTCTGTCTTGGCCGGGCTTACAGAATGTGCGGCAGGGTAGCCCATGGCCATAAACAGGGACGCTCCATCGGTTATCCCACCATTAATATTGAACTGAAACGCAACAAAAGTCCTTTAATGGGCGTTTATGCCGTACGTGTCTATGGATTGACAGAAGATGGCAGTGCGCTCAATGGGGCTGCCAGTATCGGCAACCGTCCCGTGGTGGAAAATGATGATCATTACCTGCTGGAAGTTTTTATCTTTGATTTTGATCGCGAAATCTATGGTGAACATGTGCAGGTTGAATTTGTCAGCTTCATCAGGCCTGAAATGGATTTCGAATCGTTTCAGGCTTTGAAATCACGTATTGACGAAGATGCCAGAAAAGCCCTGGAAATTCTCTCCGTGTAGATATCAGCGCCAGCAAGTCGAACGATACAAAGAAAACTGCGTGTTCTTCGTGTGTTTGTGACGAATAATCGTTAGAATCAACGTTTAATTTTTCTCTCTTTTTCAATTTGTTATCAAAGCAGCAATGAGTAATTACAAGGACACCCTGAATCTCCCGAATACCAAGTTTTCCATGAAGGCCAATCTGGCTCATCGTGAGCCTGAAATGCTGTTGCAGTGGGAAAAGAAAGAGATTTACCAGAAAATTCGCGAAGCCTGTGCAGGCCGCCCTCAATACATCCTGCATGATGGCCCCCCGTATGCCAATGGTGAAATCCATATCGGGCATGCCGTTAACAAGATCCTGAAAGACATTATCGTCAAGAGCCAGACGCTTGATGGCAAGAATGCGCCATACGTTCCCGGTTGGGACTGTCATGGACTGCCAATTGAATTGCAGGTGGAAAAGAAAGTCGGTAAACCCGGGCACAAGGTAACAGCTGCAGAATTTCGCAAGGCCTGTCGTACCTATGCAACCAAGCAGGTTGATGGCCAGCGGGAAGACTTCAAGCGTCTGGGTGTGTTTGGTGACTGGGAAAACCCTTACCTGACCATGAACTATCGTCAGGAAGCTAACATTATCCGCTCACTGGGAAAGATTGCCGCCAATGGACATCTGACCAAGGGCAGTAAACCCGTTCACTGGTGTACTGATTGTGGTTCAGCACTGGCTGAAGCTGAAGTCGAATACAAGGACAAGGAGTCCTTTGCCATTGATGTGCGCTTCAGTGTGGTTGATGAAGAAGGCTTTATCAATGCCTGTCACAATATTCCTGATGGCCATGGTGAAGGACCGCTTTCAGCAGTAATCTGGACAACCACGCCCTGGACATTACCTGCCAACGAAGCGGTAGCATTAAACCCGGAGCTGGAGTACGCCATCGTTCAAACTGAAAGTGAGCGTCTGCTGGTCGCAGAAGGCATGATGAAAGATGTCATGTTGCGCTGGGGTATCGAAAATTATCATGTGATTGCCTATGGTCGTGGTGATGCATTCGAAGGCCAGAAATTGCGTCATCCTTTTTATGATAAAGAGGTTCCCGTGATTCTGGGTGAACACGTCACGCTGGAAGCTGGAACCGGTGCAGTCCATACAGCTCCCGGCCATGGCATGGATGACTACATTGTCGGCATGCGTTATGACCTGCCGGTGAATAATCCTGTTGGCAGTAACGGTTGTTTTGTAGAAGGCACCGAACTGTTTGCAGGGGCGCATGTCTTTCAGGCTAATGAAAAAGTCATTGAAGTGCTGCAGCAGAAAAATGTCCTGATGCACGAAGAAAAGCTGTCTCACAGTTATCCCTGCTGCTGGCGTCATAAGACGCCAATCATTTTCCGCGCAACGCCACAGTGGTTTGTCAGCATGGATAAGGAAGGCTTGCGTGAGTCAGCATTAGATGAAATCAAAAATGTTCACTGGATGCCGGAATGGGGTCAGGCACGTATCGAGGGCATGGTTGAAGGTCGTCCTGACTGGTGTATTTCACGTCAGCGTACCTGGGGAGTGCCCATTACCCTGTTTATTGACAAGAACAGCGGTGAACTGCATCCGCGTACCGCAGAACTGGTTGAAGAAGTTGCCAGTCTGGTTGAGGAAGAAGGTATCGAAGCCTGGTTCAGTCGTGATGCCGAGCAACTGCTGGGTGATGATGCAGCCCAGTATGACAAGGTAACAGACACTCTGGATGTCTGGTTTGACTCAGGCGTAACCCATTCCTGCGTGCTCGAAACACGCGATGACCTTGCTTCTCCAGCTGATCTTTACCTGGAAGGTTCCGATCAGCACCGTGGCTGGTTCCAATCTTCATTGATGACGTCGGTAGCGATGAATGACAAGGCACCTTACAAGTCAGTGCTGACTCATGGGTTTACCGTGGATGCTGATGGCAAGAAAATGTCCAAGTCGCTTGGCAATGTTGTCAAGCCACAGACCGTGTTGAAAACACTGGGGGCTGACATTATCCGCCTGTGGGTGGCAGCGACAGATTATCGTGGTGAAATGTCGGTATCAGATGAAATCCTGAAGCGTAATGCCGATGCCTATCGCCGTATACGTAATACAGCAAGATTCCTGTTATCGAACCTGAGCGGTTTTAACCCGGAAACTGATCAGATCAGTCCGGACGAAATGCTGGCACTGGATAACTGGGCTGTAGATCGTGCCGCACTGTTGCAAAAAGATATCATCGAAGCCTATGGTGATTTCCAGTTTCATGTGATCTATCAGAAAGTATTCAACTTTTGTGTCGTTGATCTGGGCGGCTTCTATCTGGATATTATCAAGGACCGTCAGTACACCACACAGGAAGACAGTCTGGCGCGTCGTTCCTGTCAGACGGCGATGTTCCATATTATTGAAGCCATGGTGCGCTGGTTATCTCCAATCCTGAGTTTTACTGCAGAGGAAATCTGGCAGCATATCCCGGGAGAAAAAGGGGAGTCTGTGTTTCTGACAACCTGGTACGAAGGTCTGACTGAAATTTCTGATAATCAGGCACTTGGCCGTGAGTACTGGACGCAGCTACTGGAAGCAAGAAGTGTTATTGCCAAGCAACTGGAAGTTGCCCGCAAGGATGGCAACATTGGGGGGTCTCTGGCTGCCGAGCTGGATATCTATTGTGACGAAAAATGGACCTCGTTGTTTGAGAAACTGGGTGATGAACTGCGCTTCGTCCTGATAACTTCTTATGCTCGCTTGCATCTGCTAAGTGAAAAACCTGCTGATGCGCTGGAAACAGAGATCGATGGTTTGTCAGTAAAGGTTTCAGCCTCTGAACATCAGAAATGTGCGCGTTGTTGGCACTTCCGTGAAGATGTTGGTCAGCATGAAGAACATCCCGAATTATGTGGCCGTTGTGTTGACAATGTGGATGGTGAAGGGGAAAGCAGGCAGTTTGCCTGAAGCCTTGTTACTCAGTATCACTATAGAGAGAGAAAAATAGAAATGTGGCGCTGGCTCTGGCTATCTTCAATTGTCGTTATCCTTGATCAATGGACCAAGAAGATCATTGAAGAAAAGTTCGTACTCTATGAAACACTGCCAGTAACTGATTTTTTCAATCTGGTGCTGGTCTATAACACGGGAGCCGCCTTCAGTATTCTGGCTGATGCTGGTGCCTGGAAACGCTGGTTCTTTCTGGTGCTGGCCGTTGCTATTTCCAGCTATCTCGTCTGGTGGCTGTTACAGTTAAAAAAACAACAAATCCTTCTACCCTTTGCGATTGCCATGATTATCGGTGGAGCGATTGGTAACGTGATTGACCGTTTCTTATATGGCCACGTCATCGATTTTCTGGACTTTTATATCTATGACTGGCACTGGCCTGCTTTTAATCTTGCCGATAGCGCCATTGTACTGGGTGTTACCTTGTTTATTTGGGATGCAGTTTTTGCAAAACAGGACCAAAAATGATCAAAAATACCTTCAATTACGATACACCGGATAAAGATGGCTACTTTGGGGAATATGGAGGCAGTTGCATCGCCGAGCAGTTACAGGCCAGCATGGATGACAGCTGGTCTTGCCGATAATATTGTCAAAAACGTATTGTAAAAAGTTGTTATTGGCAGTGTTACTGCTGATGACACTGCCAGTACAGTCTGGCCCTCTCTCTGCGCAACTGGTCAATGCTGCCCTGGAAAGAACCAGTCATAACGTTCGTTATGATGGTTCATATCTTGCTATTTCCTATCCCGGGGGCGATGTTCCGGACGATATTGGCGTTTGTACGGATGTAGTGATCCGTTCGTATCGTAGACTGGGAATCGATCTTCAGAAACTGGTGCATGAAGATATGCTGTCCAGCTTTGATGATTATCCTTCAAGACGTATCTGGGGGCTTGAGCGTACCGACAGCAATATCGATCACCGACGCGTTCCCAATCTGCAAAGGTTTTTTTCCCGTCATGGTCGAAGCCTTGAGGTTTCATCAAGATCAGATAATTATTTGCCAGGTGATCTGGTTACCTGGATGTTGCCGGGAAACCTGCCACATATTGGCATTGTAACTGACAGAAAATTCTCCGATGGCCAAACGCCATTGATTGTTCATAATATTGGTGCGGGTCCCAAACTGGAAAATATACTATTCAGGTATGAGATTACCGGGCACTATCGTTACCTTCCTGAACACTAAAGAGTTGGCTGAATCGTTCAGGTACAGATTAGTGTTGGCGGTCTGATGCCATCATCCCTGATGGTAATAATCGCCGCATTACCCACAGATATTTTGTACATGGCTTCTGGCGGTGCTTTCATAGTTGCTGAAATGGCAGCACGAATCACGCCGGCATGTGCTACAACAAGTATACGTTTATCTTTTTGTTGAGTGAGGATTCGTTCCAGTACCTGTGAAACGCGTTGTTGAAATACTGCGACAGGCTCTGCATTTTCTGGTTTAAACATGATGGGATCACGGTAGAAGTTTTTGATGGCCTGAGGGTCTTTATCCAGTATCTGTTTGCTGCTGAAGCCTTCCCATACCCCAAAGCCGATTTCTTTTAAATCATCTTCTACAATGACATTCAGTTGATGCTGGCTGGCATAGTCTTCAGCAAAGGCCAGGCAGCGTTGCATGGGGCTGCTGATAACAATATCCCATGGCGTGATAGCGGCAACGGCACCATGCATTTGTTGCCAGCCTGTTTCGCTTAACGCATCGTCAATGGTATTGCCACGGTATAGATTGCCGCCTTCCGGCGTCCCATGGCGTATCAGGGAAATTTCAGTTGTCATTAATCAGGTTAGCCAGATTGCAACCTGCAAAAATCCCAGCAAGATGAGGCAGATAACAAGACTGCGTAAAACCAGTCCTAATGAGTCTTCTACCAATGGTGGCAGTTTGTGAATATCTTCAGGCAGTTCCTTGTCAAAGCTGTAACCCAGTGCGGCAGTTCCTGTCATAATCAGCAAACCACTGGCATCGGATTCATAATTTTTCTTTTCGTCTTCACTCCAGTGGCGCCAGGCTAATAACACATTATCAAAGTTGCCGACCAGGGCATAGCTGGCTGACAGCATTCTGGCGGGTATCCAGTTGAGGATGTGTAATAGTCTGAAGGCCTGTTGATTAACATTTTTGCGAGATTCATCATCACGTGAGAATTGTTCGGTCAGTGAAGTCAGGCGATACATGACAGCGCCAAAAGGACCCAGTATCACGAACCAGAATAGTACGGCTATGAGGCGATTGTTGGCCTGTTCTACAATGCCCTGTGAAACCTCGATAGTTTGCTCTGGCTCGCTTTCCATGGCGGGTCTGCCAATGATTTCTGAAGCGATGGCGTGCGCTTCCGGGCTGTCGTGATCTCGTGCATAAAGAAAAGCACTGACCTGGTGTTCCAGGTCCCTGGGGCCAAGGGAAAAAATAAGAACAGCAAAGGCAAGTACCCATTCAGGCGCACCGCCCAGTACGCTCACTGACCATGAATGCACAATCAGTAGCAGGCCAAGGGGTAGTAACAGAATGCCAAGTATACTGGCCTTGCTTTCACTGAGCCATTCGCCAAAAGGTAACTGTCGGAACCAGCGGCAGTAATCCTTGAACCACAGGTGCTGACGGAAATCTTCCTTTTCCAGCAGATAACGTTCGGCAAACAGTACAGCCAGGATGATCAGAAAAAGCATGATGTCAGTATGATTATTTGAAGTTAATGAGCTTATAGCATACTGAAATAGTGTTCCCAGTTAAAGAAAGGGCCGGGATCGGTTTTTCGTTCAGGAGCAATATTGCAATGACCGGTAATCATTTTTTTTGAAAGTGTAGGGTAATGATCAATGAGGGCATGTGTTAGCTCACTCAATCTTTGATATTGCTGTTCTTCAAATGGCTGGTTGTCAGAACCTTCCAGTTCAATGCCGATAGAAAAATCATTACAGCGTTCACGGCCTTCAAAACAGGAAGCCCCGGCATGCCAGGCACGATCATTAAAACTGACAAATTGTATGATTTCACCATCACGACGAATCAGCACGTGGGCTGAAACTGTCAGGTCGGTAATGGCCGTAAAATAGGGATGGGCTTTTGGGTCAAGCTCGTTGCAGAAAAAATCCAGTATCCAGTTGTCTCCAAACTGTTCCGGTGGCAGGCTGATGTTATGAATGACCAGCAGGTTGATTTCCGCATCACCGGGTCGCTGATCGAAATTGGGTGAAGGATGGTGACGGATAGCCGTCAACCATCCCTGGTCATCAACCTTCAATCCTGGTTAACCATGCTGCGCAAAACCATGTCATGGAAACTGATAATGCCAACCAGTTTGTTATCCTGCATCACTGGAGCGCGTGACAGGCCAAACTGATCAAACAGACGGGCACAGTAGCGAATGTCCATGTCAGCATCGATATGAATGACCGGTTTGCTCATGATTTCGTAAATATTGACTCTATCCGCTGCACGATCTTTTGCCAGAACATGCTTGGCAATATCGGCGATCATTACAATACCGTATTCATCATATTCATCGCGCTTGTCTACAATCAGGCACTTGGTGTCAATATGTTCCATCTGTTCGAGAGCCTGTTGCACAGTGCTCATGCCATCAACGATGTCGACTCTTTTTTTCATGACATCCTTAACCTGTACCAGTTTCTTTTGGCTCATATTTCTTCCTCCACTACTTTGCTTAATGCCTGAATTTGATGATTCACACCGACAGCATCTTCCACATCGATCTGAAAGGCAATGCCGCCGTTTTTCGTGTGTTCAAAGTCACCGGTTTTTTCAATTGTTTCCAGAATGGTTCGTGACAAATGTTCCTCGACCAGAAACAGAATAAGGTCTCGCTGGGTTTCCAGCGTTAAACCAAGAAATGTCTTGGAAACTTCAAGGCCTTCGCCGCGCGCCTGGTTGATAACGGTTGACCCGGTGGCTCCGGCCTCACGGGCGGCATCAACCACCTTGTCAGTCAGATCATCCGGTACCAGTGCAATAATGAGTTTAAAATGCATGAGTTACCTCTCCCCCTGCGGTTGAGATTTGTTTTGTCTACGGTTACGCCATTCCCCAATCTGGGCATATCCCAGAACGGCCATGATCGGGAAAAGACTGGCAAAGGCAATCAAACCAAAGCCATCAAGAAGCGGGTTGCTGCCTGGAACCTGGGTGGACAATCCCAGGCCGAGAGCGGCAACCAACGGAACAGTTACCGTTGACGTGGTGACGCCCCCGGAGTCATAGGCCAGCGCCGTGATGATTTTCGGGGCATAAAACGTCTGGATAATGACTACGATATAACCGGTAATAATATAATACGTTAATGGTGTGCCGCTAACGATACGATAGGTACCAATAGAAATGCCAATGGCCACACCAAGTGCTACCGCAATTCTAAGGCCTGTTGCAGCGATGGCTCCACCTGATACCTGTTGCGCCTTGATGGCAACCGCCAGCAGTGAAGGTTCGGCAATGGTGGTGGAAAAGCCAATGGCAAAGGCAAACAGATAAACCCAGCCATAGTCCAGCCAGTGTCCTTTGACTGTCGGATCAGCCAGACCAAGAAAATCCGGGTTGGTGAGTTGTTCAGCCATAAGTTTGCCTATAGGAAACAACGCTTTTTCCAAGCCCAGAAGAAAGAAGGTGAGGCCAAATAATACAAAAACAAAACCGATAGCAACCGATTTCAGATTGGGGATTTTACGGCGTAGCACAAACAGCTGGAAACCGATGAGGATAGCCAGAATCGGCAAAACATCCCGAATGGTCAGTACCAGGGTATCAATGAAGTTCATTAATTCCGTCATGTCACTATCATCCCGTAGCCCATAACAAACATCATGGGTGAAAGTGAAGCGAATGCAATGAGCCCAAAGCCGTCAATCACCGGGTTGCGTCCCTTGATGTTAGATGCCAGTCCAACACCGAGAGCCGTGACCAGAGGCACCGTGATAGTTGACGTGGTTACACCGCCGGAGTCATAAGCGATACCAATAATTTCTTCAGGAGCAAAATAGGTCATGATGACCACGCCAATATATCCGCCAATAATCAGATACTGTACCGGCCAGCCTTTAATGATACGAATAACGCCCAGCAGAATGGCGAACCCCACAGAAAGAGCGACTGTAAGTCGCAGACCGGAAGAATATTCCGTGCGTGAGGCATCGCTGTCTTCAATCATGCCCCCGGTGGCAGCAACTTGCGCTGCTTCATCCGCAACGGCGATCAGGGCGGGTTCTGCTACCGTTGTGCCGAATCCCAGCGCAAACGCAAATGCCAGCAACCAGGGTAAAGACCCCTTTTTGGCAAAGTCGCGTGCCATGTTTTCACCGATAGGGAACAGGCCGGTTTCCAGGCCATAGACAAACAGCGTGAGGCCAACGACAACGAGGATAAAGCCAATAATCAGGTCAGGCAGGTTTGGAATCGGTTGTTGTAAAACGACCAGCTGAAAAAATGCTATCACCGCGAAAATTGGCAACAGGTCACGAATGCTGTCTTTCAGTGTTCTGGCAAGGTGTTTTACAAGTTTGAGCACAGGGATTTTATGTTTATTGTTTGCAATGATTCTACACGAAGAGAGTAATCACGCAATTGTGATGGATTTCTCAAACGTTTGTTGATGAATTACTCTAAAATAGCACTTAATTGTTAAAATTTCTGATACCAGGTAGATATAACCGTGGCAGACAAACAGGACAATGTCGTTTCCTTCGAGAATATGGCGCGTGAGCGAGCCATGACGCTGTCAGTCAAACTGGTTTCGCAAATGCGTGAAACCCTGCTTGCCACGGTACCCAACCTTATCCAGAGTCTTTACGAAAAGCTTGATGATGGGCTTTTTGAACAGGCTTTGTTTGAAAAGTCCGGTCAAAGTGACGCGCTAAATAATCTGTTTTTTGACACCATGCGCCAGCTGCGCAAGCAGCGTGATGCCTATATCAAGAAATACGTTCGCCAGGTGATGCAGGGTTTTGACCAGTTCTGGAACTATCAGGAATTTGACCAGGAAATCACTGAAAGCCGTTTGCAGGACTTTGACGAGGAAAGTCTGACACTGGTTGATACCGGAGACCTGGAAGAAGATCTGGCGCTGGATGGTGTCATTGCCAAGGGCATGCGCCAGTACAGCAAGGAAGTTTATGCGCTGAATCAGCGTTTTGCAGCGATGCAGGGCGTTGATGAGGTCACTGATGAACAGAACCCGGTGGCTCCGGCAGCCATAAGCCAGGCTTTCCCTGCTTCGATCAAGGGACTGGATGTTGACCTGCGTATCAAGCTGGTGATCTACAAGTTATTTGAGAAAGAGGTAATCCAGTATCTGGGAGCAATATACGATGAACTTAATGATTTGCTCAAGGACGCCGGTGTTCTGCCCAAGTTACCCAGTCGTGTAAAGAAAAATCCGGTGTCTCCTGCCGTCATCCGCCAGAAGGAAATCACGCAGGAAATTGATGACACGCAAAGCGTAAATGCTGCTGACGCCGATCAGCAGGCATCAATGTCAGAAGGTGAGCAGGCAGCACTGTTTAATGACCTGCGGGGATTATTGCATAACAGCCGTGGTTCGCAATCACCACAGCAGGCCAATCTTCCCAAGGTAGAAGCGACTGAATTGCTGTCGGCACTTTCGGGTCTGCAGACTTCCAGTAATTCTGCCGCAGATAAATCACTGGAAGATGTGTCGGCCGAAATCCAGCAGCTCAGGGAAAAGCTTAACGGTTCCCTCGGAACAGGTGGTGAATCGGCGTCAAAAGCATTCAATGGCATGGATGAAGATACCATTGATGTCATCTCGATGCTGTTTGAGTTCATTCTGGAAGATAACAACCTTCCGGATGCGATGAAGGCACTATTAAGCCGACTGCAGATTCCTATGTTGAAAGTGGCGATTATGGATCGCCAGTTTTTCTCCAACAAGCAGCATTCTGCAAGGCGGTTGTTGAATCTACTGGCTAAATCAGTGGTGGGCTGGGTCGATGATGGTGACCGTTCAGAAGAGGGCTTCTATGGCCGGATTTCAGTCATCGTTGAGACGATTCTTAATGATTTTCATGAAGATCTCACCCTGTTTGAAACCCTTTATGAAGATTTCTCCCAGTTCATAAACAAGGAAGAGCAGGGTGCAGAAATTGTTGAAGAGCGCATAACCGAGGTGACTAAGGGCAAGGAGAAAATGAAACTTGCGCAGATTCGTGTTGCCGAGGTGATCAATTCACGCACCAAGGGCGTTGGCAACCTGCCTGAAGTCGTAAAGGAATTACTAAAAGACGGCTGGAAAGATGCATTGACACTGGCCTTCCTGAGACAGGGCGAAGACAGTGAGAAATGGTTACGTCTGGTCGGGCTGGTTGATAAGCTGTTGTGGAGTGTGCAACCCAAGGTAGAGATTTCCGATCGCCAACGCCTGCTCAAATCCATACCTGAACTGCTCAAGGCCTTACGTAGTGAACTGGTAGAGATTTCATATGATCAGCACAAGCTCGGTGTCATGCTCAAACAGTTACAGTCCTGCCATATCAAGGCGTTAAAAGGCATCAAGACTGAAGAACCTCAACCAGAGGAGACCAAACAGGAAACCAGCGCACCAGAAGTATCAACAGAATCGTCGCAAACTAAAACAGCAGAGCCGGCGGTTGATGCCGGCGATGACGCGAACAAAGTTGAAAAAGCACCGCTTTCTTCGGAAAAGCCTGTTCCCACAGTGCGCAATAACCTGATTGAAAGTCCACTGGTCAGTGCACAAAAGCCGGATAAAAAGGAACTGGACGAATTTGATAATCTTGCCAGTGAAATCGGCTTAGGTGCCTGGGTTGAGTGGACCTCCTCTGATGACCAACTGATGCGGGGCAAACTTTCATGGCGCAGCTCAATCACCGAAACGCTGGTCTTTGTTGGACGCAAAGGTACCAAGCTCGCAGAACTCACCCAAAATGAACTGGCTGAACTGTTCCGTATGGAAAAGGCCAGGTTACTGGAGAAAAAATCTGCTCCCCTGCTGGAGCGTGCCATGACTTCAATGGTTGACCATTTGAAGAAAAATGCTTCAGCTGCTGGCTAGACCGATCGCAGATTCGGCCAACTAGTTATCAGTAACAAAGTTTTTTCTGTAAAATCATTATCTTTTTTTGATACAGAGAATAGCAATGACAGAAAAAATGACAGATTCCGGTCTGAAATACGAAGATACCGTTGAAGGTGATGGCGCTGTTGCAGAAGCCGGACAGAATGTTTCGGTCCATTACACCGGGTGGTTAACGGATGGCAGCAAGTTCGATTCCAGCAAGGATCGTAACCAGTCTTTCCAGTTTCCGCTTGGAGGTGGTCGCGTGATTCGTGGCTGGGATGAGGGTGTGCAGGGTATGAAAGTCGGTGGTACCCGTAAACTGACGGTTCCTCCCCAACTGGGTTACGGAGCCGCTGGAGCAGGTGGTGTAATTCCTCCAAATGCTACACTGGTATTTGAAGTAGAACTGTTGTCGATCGATTCCTGAACAGTATGCCGATCGATGCTGAAGAAATTCAGCGACAGGTCAAGCTGGCGTTGAATGAAGATGTTGGATCAGGTGACCTGACAGCGGCACTGGTGCCTGTTGATGAACAGACAGTTGCGCGAGTGATCAGCCGGGACGAGGCTGTTCTTGCCGGCAGAGACTGGTTTGATGAGGTTTTTCGTCAACTTGATAAAGCCATCACTATCGAATGGTCATCAACTGATGGTGAGACTGTGTCAGAGAATCAACTGCTATGCACTGTTTCGGGCAATGCCGCATCAATTTTAACCGGTGAACGCACAGCGCTGAATTTTCTTCAGACCTTGTCAGCAGTTGCGACTAGAACCCGATGTTATGTCGATGCTGTCAGCCCTTTTAAGGTCAATATTCTGGACACGCGTAAAACGATTCCAGGCCTGAGGCTGGCTCAGAAATATGCCGTTACCTGCGGTGGCGGTGTGAATCATCGTGTGGGTTTATACGATGCAGTGCTGATCAAGGAAAATCATATTATGGCAGCCGGTTCCATCAGCAAGGCACTGCAGCAGGCATTATTACAAACGCCTGCTGATACTGAAATTGAGATAGAAGTCGAGAGTCTGGATGAAATGAAAGAGGCGCTGCAAGCCGGTGCTCAAAGACTATTGCTGGATAACTTTAGCCTGCAACAATTGCGCGAAGCAGTGCTCATCAATCAGGGCAGGGCGCGTCTGGAAGCTTCCGGTAATGTGAATTTGCAGACAGTGAGGGCGATTGCAGAAACTGGCGTCAATGACATTTCAATTGGAGAGTTGACCAAGCATATCAATGCAGTGGATTTATCGATGCGATTTGCCAGAAGCTGAAGCGTTCAGGCTGTGACATCCAGCAACGCGCCCAGCATGTCATTTTCAGCCTTGATGACTTTCATCGAAGCCAGCGCAGCATTTTTATTCTGGTTGAGTTCGACCAGTGAACGGGCGGCATCGAGATTGCTGGGTTCATTCACATTGTTGGCTCGAGCGATATCGGAAGCATTCTGCTGCATTTTGGCACGGGCCTGCTGAATCCCCTGTAATGCATTGCCTTGAATTGAGTTAACCACTGTTGCTGCTCCGATACTGCTGACCATAATGAATTGGTGATCCAAGCATAAAACTTTTATGCTTTTCTCACACAGGTTATCGGTCAAAATAACAAGGCACTTAAGTAATTAATGAAATAGTTTCCTGATACAGGAAATAAAATAATACCCAAGGAGAAATCAATGAAATCAGTATTCAAATTTGTCTTGATGGCAATTTTTCTGGCTGCGTTTAATCCTGTTTCAGCGAGTGAACTGAAATCAGATAAGGAAAAATATTCCTATGCTTTTGGCTTCATCATGGCAAATAATATTGTCAATCAACTAAAAGCTTCCGGAGTTTCAGAGATTGATACGGCAGCATTCGTTGCGGCGATGACTGATGTACTCGATGACAAACCGCTGAGATTGGATGTACAGGCCATGCAGCAAGCACTGGATAAGCAGCGCGACAAGATTCTGGACACGAAAAAACAGGCCGCTCAAGCGACGCTGGATGAAGGTAAAGCCTTTCAGGACAAGCATAAGAGTGAAGATGGTGTAGTCGTATTAGAGAACGGTCTGCAATACAAGGTATTGAAGGCAGGAGAAGGTAAACAGCCTGCAGCAGAAAATACAGTAGAAGTGCATTATCACGGCACACTGGTCGATGGTACTGTGTTTGACAGCTCTGTAGAGCGCGGTTCACCGGCCAGTTTTCCTTTAAATGGTGTGATTCCCGGTTTCCGTGAAGCGATCACCCGTATGAAAACCGGTGGCAAATGGAAAGTAGTGATGCCCTCAGACCTGGCTTACGGTGAGAATGGTGCTCCACCAAAAATTGGCCCAAATGAAACACTGATTTTCGAAATTGAACTATTAGGCATTAAATAAGGCTGAAAATCCGGCTAAAAGTTGATAAAAGTCAGTGAAACTATCTTACTGGTTTCATAGGCTGTTCCCTCAAGCATACATATGAGGGAACAGCCAGTGGCATTTTTTAACAAATTATCAGGGTATCCGCGCAGTCCCCATGGCCTGGAGTGGAAAATTCTCAAAAAAACGCCCTGGTTGCTGTTATCCAGTACTTTACTCATTGCATTGTGTACCCTGTTGGCGCATTTCATGGCTCCACAAGCTAACCTGCAGGAAACAGCGAAGTACCTGGACACTATCAATATCATGGCAATCGCTATCTGGGTAGCCAGCTGGTCCATTATTCTTACTATTGCCTTTGCTGCTTTTATCGTTTACCTGATGAAAGGCCCTGCCTATGTCTGGGATCCTCTTGATGTAACGGATTCAGACAAGCCCGCAAAATAATCCTGATTCAGTGCTTACGGTTATCAATCTGTAACCGGACGTCTTCATAATTCAGCTGTATAAAATTTAACCAACTAATGTGTTGAGATTATGGTAAATTATTCCTGATAACAGCTCGTAAGAAGCTGTATTTGAGGATGTAGTTACAATGAATAATAACGCCAGAGAATCCGTACGTTTACAGTGCGGAAATTCGGAAAATATCCAGTTTACGCTTGTCGACAATCAAGCAGATAATCAAACAGCCTTCTGTGTCTGTAGTGACCTGTCCGAAGTGGGGGCGCATTTCTTCACTGACCGTGAATTTCAGCCCGGGCAGAAACTGATGCTGTTGATTTCAATTGAAAATCTGCGCAAACGTGATATTCCGGTCACTGTCGTCAGGGCAGATGACAATCTTTATGATGAAGAGCGTTTTTGTTCAGCAGTGGCTTTCGATAAGCCAATGAAGATTTGTGAAGAACTGAGAAAACTTCAGTCAACAACGGCAAATCTGATTGCTGCTTGATGCTATAAGCTTAAGCCGGAACCGTTCTGTCTGTCGCCCAGTTGCGCAGATATTCCATTTTCTCGGCCATAACAATTGACAAAGGCTGGGTTTTTTCGATTTCGGCCAGCAAAATTCCAGTATTGATTTTTTCCTGTGTCGATTGAGCTGTGTACAGTGCCGATACAATCACCTGTTCAATTTCTGCACCGCTGAATCCGCTACTGGCATCGGCCAGTGCTTCAAGATCAAAGGCAGCGGGAGACTGGTTGCGGCGTCTTAAATGAATACTGAAAATTTCTGAACGTACATCTTGTTGCGGTAAGTCGACGAAAAAAATTTCATCAATACGGCCCTTGCGCATCAGTTCGGGTGGCAGGCTTTCGATATCGTTGGCTGTGGCGACAATAAAGACCTTGTTGTCGTTTTCAGCCATCCAGGTCAATAGCGTGCCCAGTATCCTTTGTGAGACACCATCATCACTGTTACCTTGTGCTATGCCTTTTTCAATTTCATCAATCCACAGCACGCAGGGTGACATGACTTCGGCCGTTTGTAGTGCTTGTCGCAGATTTTTCTCTGTTTCACCGATGTATTTGTTATACAACGTAGCAAAGTCGAGTCTGAGTAAAGGAAC